>NZ_WTFC01000020.1:0-43898 GCF_009795795.1 Gilliamella sp. Pas-s95
AAGAAAACGGCATAAGTTTAAAAGCCCTGCCTCCTTTTATTCAAAGGAGCTAAGAAAAATTGCACTTCATGGTGTAATCTAGGTTTTTACATAAAAACCTACATAACAAAACAGCAGCCAAATAGCTGCTGTTTTGTTATTGCATTTGTTCTTTTCGGTTATTTAATCGCTTTAGCTACAATTTGTTGCGCCTCTTGCTGTAACGTATTTAAATGCTCGTTACTTATAAAGCTTTCAGCATAAATTTTGTAAGCATCTTCTGTTCCAGAAGGACGAGCGGCAAACCAGCCATTTTTAGTTATCACTTTAAGTCCACCAATTGCAGCATTGTTAGCCGGTGCAGTGGTTAGGCATTGAGTGATTTTTTCACCGGCTAGGTTGTCGGTGGTTAGTTGGCTGGCATCAAGTTTAGCTAGTTTTTGTTTTTCGCTAAACGATGCAGGCGCTTGGATTCGTCCATAATAAGAAATACCAAATTTATCTTCGAGTTCTTGGTACTGTTCTTGTGGGTTTTTGCCCATTTTTGCTGTCATTTCGGCTGCAAGTAGGCATAGGATAATACCATCTTTGTCGGTTGCCCATACTTTGCCGTTGGTTCTTAAAAACGATGCACCTGCGCTTTCTTCGCCTGCAAAGCCTAGTTTGCCGTTGTAAAGCCCATCTGCATACCATTTAAAGCCAACAGGGTATTCTAGGTATTTTTTGTTTAAACTGTTTGCCACGCGGTCGATCATTGAGCTTGTAACCAGTGTTTTGCCTATAGCGATATCTTTGTGCCATTGTGGACGATTTTGGAATAAGTAATTGACACAAGTTGATAGGTAGGCATTTGGGTTCATTAGTCCTTTAGGTGTGACAATACCATGGCGGTCAAAGTCGGTATCATTGCCAAAGGCTAAATCAAATTGGTCTTTTAATTTTAATAATCCTGCCATGGCCCAGCGACTTGAGCAGTCCATTCGAATCACTTCGTCATGATCTAGGTGCATAAAGCTGAATGTTGGATCGACTTTGTTATTTACAATGTTGAGGTTGATACCGTATTTTTCGGCTATTCGAGGCCAATAGGTGATACCAGCACCACCCAGTGGGTCAACGCCAATTTGTAGCGATGATGATTTGATCAGCGCTAAATCTAAAATGTTTTCAAGGTCGTTGATGTAGTCGGTTTCGTACTCTTTAGTATGAATGTAATTTGAATTTATGGCTTTGTCTAAAGTTACGCGCTTGACTTCATTGAGTTTGTTTTTTAATAGTTCGTTGGCGCGGTTTTCAATTTGTTTGGTGATGTCCGTATCTGCAGGGCCACCATTGGTTGGGTTGTATTTTATTCCGCCATCTTCTGGTGGATTGTGCGATGGGGTTATTACAATGCCATCGGCTAGTTGAGTTTGTTTGCCTTGGTTGTAGGTTAAAATTGCATGCGATATTACTGGCGTTGGTGTATAACCCCAATCTTGCGCCATGACAACCGTTTGTTCGTTGGCAACAAAGACTTCAAGCACTGATTTTAATGCGAGTTCTGATAATGCATGAGTATCTTGACCGATAAAGCATGGCCCTGTGATATTGTTGGTTTTGCGGTATTCGGCAATGGCTTGAGCTACAGCTAGTATATGTGCTTCGTTAAATGTGCCTTTGTTTGAACTGCCACGATGGCCAGAGGTGCCAAATATGACTAGTTGGCTAGCATTATCCGTGTCAGGTTGAATTTGATAATAATTATTCCGTAATGTTTCAACGTTAATAAGATCTGATGGTTGAGCTAACATTCCTGCGCGGTTTTGCTTGGCCATTTTTTAATCCTCTTTCATAAAATAGTATTTTTATAATGGCTAAAAACGTGAACAAGTTAGGAGGGATCGCGTTTTTAGCTTTTATTTGTTATTTGTCCGGTTAAGGTAAAAAAGCATTGGTGACTTGGTTTATCATCGTTTCGGATATGCCCATGTCACTCATTATTGATTCTATAATATATTGCTTTCTGGCTGTGTTGGTGTTGCTAATAACCCAATAAGGTGTGCCAATGATTTCACGGGGTTTGGTATTTTTACCAGATGTTTCTAGCAATTGTTTGTCTTTGGCCAGATATTGGCGTTTGCTACCATGCAATGAAGTAGCCGCAATGGCAAAGAGTGCTGGGTTATAGTTATACAGTGCACTAAGTAATAATATAAAGCGATTAATAATGGATTTTTCATTTGTAAAGGTATCGCTGGTTAATAAGTCATTAAAAGGCGTATAATGGCTTTCTTTTTGTGCAATGATATTTTGTTTTGCCAAGGTTGGCTGATCTATTTTCAATAAACGTCGTAATATACTTGATGCATTTTCGCCGATGTGTTTAGTTTGGCCGGCAATAAATTGGTATAATTCTTCGTCGATTTCTATCGTTTTCATTGTGTTACATGTGCCTATTAAATTATTTTACGGGACATCCTAAAGCAGGAGTGCTGTCTAAATGCAAATTATTCGCCGATGAGTGGTTTAAACAATTATTCGATGGTTGTTTTAATTCAGCACTATCATTTTTTTTGGGCGCTTGATTTGCATCATGGCAAGCCGTTATCATAACTGATAATATTAATGGAAAAAATAACCGTTTCATATACTCATTGTTCGCTCTATAAACTATTGCGCTGAGTATAACCTAACTTAAGGATAAATTGTATTGGCTATTGATAAAATAATGAAAATGATGTTGTCGTTTTTCAAAAACGATATTATCCTAAACAAGGTATAATGAGTAAGATACCGATATTATATGAGGAATTAATTATGAAAAAAATCGTCACATTAGCTATTTTAGCTACAATTTTATCAGGATGTAGCAATAGTGATCTTTATTCTGGCGATGTTTATACTGCTGATCAAGCAAAACAAGTTCAGCAAGTGAGTTATGGTACAGTTGTTTCAGTACGTCCTGTTAAAATTCAAGCTAATGCATCATCAGACGGTAAGAGCGAAAACGTAGCAGGTAACTTAGGCGGTGCGGTTTTAGGTGGTGTATTAGGTAATACTATTGGCGGTGGTACTGGCCGAGTGCTAGCTGTTGCAACCGGTGCTATTGGTGGTGCAATTTTGGGTGATACCATTCAAGATAAAACTAGCCAAGCTAGTGCTGTTGAATTAGAAATTAAACAAGAAAACGGATCAAATATTGTTATTGTACAAAAAGGTTCAGCTAAAGATTTCTTTGCTGGTCAAGCGGTTCGTTTAGTCACTAATGGTAAGAAAATTAGTGCATCACCACGTTATGACAATCAATCGAAATAATAACGAATTGAAAATATAATACTTTATTTTGCTCATCTTGATGGTGAGCATTATATTTAGTTTAGTGAGTGGTGATCTGCTTTTTATCAATCATTATTCTTCATACATGTTCCCTCCTTTCAATAACAAAAATTTGCCTGTCTAAATACTAACGTATAAACTCTATGTGATTTTTATTTGTTATGTTTAAAGGAACAATAAGCAATGCGTATTTTACACACGATGATCCGAGTGGGTGATTTGCAACGTTCGATCGATTTTTATACCCGTGTAATGGGGATGCGAGTGCTAAGAACAAGCGAAAACACACAATACAAATATTCATTAGCCTTTGTCGGCTATGGCGATGAGACAACGAGCTCAGTTATTGAGCTAACTTATAATTGGGACACCGATACATATGATCATGGAACGGCATTTGGTCATATTGCTATTGGTGTTGATGATGTTGCCCAAATGTGTCATGCCGTTAAGCAAGCCGGAGGTAAAGTAACCCGCGAAGCAGGGCCAGTAAAAGGTGGTTCAACGATTATTGCTTTTGTTGAAGATCCTGATGGTTATAAGTTAGAGTTGATTCAAAACGATCAGGCTGATCAAGCCTTAGGTCATTAACCAATCACAACAGTATATCGCCGGTGTTTTGGCGATATATTTTGTTTTTAATTCGATTGACTACTCAATAAATCAGCTAATAATTGTTTGTTGATAATTGTTTGTTTTTGTTGCTCTAAGCTAGCCGCGGTAATGATTGCGTTTAATGCGTTTAATGAAGCATCAAAATCATCATTAATAATGATATAGTCGTATTCGTTATAATGCGAAATTTCGGCTTGCGCTTTTTGCATTCTTTTGGCTATGACGGCACTGTTATCTTGTCCGCGTTTTATTAGGCGGTTTTCTAGCTCTTTTAGCGAAGGTGGTAATATAAAGATGCTTTTTGCTTGAGGCATTTTTTTGCGTACTTGCCGTGCACCTTGCCAGTCAATATCTAAAAAGACATTAATTCCTTGTGATAGGCTTTGTTCTATTTCGGCTTTGGAGGTGCCGTAATAGTGGTCAAATACGTTGGCATATTCTACAAATGCATTTTTATCAATTAAGGATTCAAAGTGTTTGTGATCGACAAAATAATAGTGTTCGCCATGTGTTTCACCAGGTCGTGGTTCGCGTGTTGTATGCGAAATTGACACTTTGGCTTGATGTGGTTGTTGGTTTAGATAAGCGCGAATAAGGCTTGATTTACCTGCACCACTAGGCGCAGAGATGATAAATAGAGTTCCTGTATACATAGATATGTTTGCCACTTTGGTTGCTATTGAGTTATTTATTTTGATTGCCATTAATACAAGTTAAACGATATTATAGCAAAATTTGGCAATATATTGTGGCTTATTGTGAGTTAAGTAGCTTAATTTAGTGTTTAGGTTTTCGTTTATAAGTACTTTGTTACTTGTTTGCAATATTCTGTATAAGTGTATGTTATCGTAAGGGATGATTATGTCTTTGACTTTTAAAGATGGCGTTTATGCATGTATTCCAACTTTATTAGGATATATTGGTATTGGCATTGCAGCAGGGGTTGTGGGCAAGTCGGCAAATCTATCTGTGTTTGAAATTACATTACTGGCTATTATTGTTTATGCTGGTGCATCGCAATTTATTATTGCTGGTTTGATGATGGTAGCTACACCTGTTTCAGCTATTATTTTTACTGTTTTTTTAGTTAATTCCCGTCATTTTTTAATGAGTATGGCAACAGCACCTGCTTTTCGTAAATTTTCATTTTTAAATAATATGGGTATTGGTAGTTTGTTAACCGACGAAAGCTTTGCTGTTGTGATGAATGCCATTGCCAATAAAGTACCTGTAAATGCTGCTTGGATGCATGGGCTTAATGTTATGGCTTATTTGACTTGGATTATGTCTTGCTTTTTAGGCGCGATAATCGGTGAATGGTTGCCCGATCCTAATTTGTTTGGTTTAGATTATGCATTAGTTGCCATGTTTATTGGTTTACTTTATTTGCAATTGATTGGCGATAAAAGTAAAAGCCTTAAAAATCGATTGTTAGTAATGGTTACCGTTGCTGTTATGCTAATTTTGCTAATGCGTTTTGTGTCACCTGAAATGGCGATTTTAATTAGCACTTTTGGTGGCTGTTTTATGGGTATGGCAATGGAGCGTGAGAATGACAGTTTATAGTCTATTGATCATTTTAGGTTGTGGCCTAGTCACTTGGTTGCCAAGAGTAATTCCTTTTATGTTGGTTCGAAAGTTGCAGTTGCCAAATGTGGTGATTCGTTTTTTGTCGTATGTACCCTTGTGTATTTTAACTGCATTGTTTGTGCAAAATCTGTTTGTGGCAAAAGAGGGGCAGTTTCCTAGTTTTCATGTGGAATATTGTTTGGCGACAATTCCAACCGTCATTGTTGCTGTTATCACTAAAAACTTAATGTGCATTGTAGTTGCTGGTATGTGTTTTATGGCACTGATTCGTTATTTTGTGGTTTAATTTAGGTCAATTGAACTGATGTTTATTGTTGTGTTTGTGAACTGTTAAAATAAAACAGGGCTATTTGCCCTGTTTTTTTTAGTTATGTTCTTTCTTTTTGTTCTAGTTTGCTAATCGATTTTAATAGCTTTTCGGCTTCGTTATTTTGGCCTAGTTGATTAAGATAGGTTGCCATCGCTTTTTGATAAGTCATGTTGTTCATAATAGCTCGTGGTTGTGAGTGCCACCATTTTATAAGTGCTTGTGCATCGCTATCGGTCGATAATTGCTTGATTCTAGCAATATAAGCCGCTTGTTTAAACTGATCGAGTTGCGATTCGCTATATGCTTTAGTTTTATACATTACTGGTAATAGATCTATAACTGCTTGGTAATCGCCAGTTTCGTAATAAAGTTGATCGGCTAATCTAAGCACTTCGACATTGCGGGGCTTTTCATTTAGTAACTGTTCTAACACGCTACGTGCGGCAGTGTATTCGCGGTTTTTTAGTTGTAGCCGAATTTGTACTAATTGAAAGGCAAACATTTCTTTAGGCTGACAGCTTTTAGCTGCTTGTTCAAGCGATTGGTTGGCCGGAATTAATTCGTCATTGTCGATTTGCGCTTGTGCGGCAAGTAAATACGATAAAGTAGTATTTTTTGCTCCTTTGGCACTTTTTACAAACAGTCTGGCTGCTTGTTGATAATCACCTTCTAGCAATAAAATTTGCGCTTGTTCAATGCGTTTTATTGATTTTTTAGGTGATTTTAAGCGTAACCAATTGCCTAATACAGTTTTAGAATTTAAAATTTTATTGAAAATAGAATAAATTAGGTAAAGGAAAAGCAGACCAATTAATTCAAGTATAATAAATGAATTAAACGACATGCTGACACGGTAATTTACAAATTCAAATACCGCCGAACCTTGGTGTCCTTGTAATAACGGTCCAAGAAAAAATCCACCCACTAGCACTAAGAAAATAATCAGTATTTTTATCATTATTATTCTCCTATTTTGCCAACATTGAACGAACGCGAGTTTGCATTAGTTTCTCAAGTTCGCTGATACTAGTTAGATTTTCAGGAACGTTTTGGTCGCTGATTGATTGACTTTGTAAAGTCTCAAGTTCACTAATAAATGCTTTAACGCTTGGTGCATTACCATCAAAATAGGCATTAACCCAAGTTGCGGTATCGCTAAGTGCACGTTGATAAATAAGATCTTGATGTCTTGGTACCGCTTGTGCTGCAATCAATAGGCGGAAGCGGATATTTTCACGCAGGTAAAGCGATTGTTCTATGCTTAACGGTGCTTTTAATATTTGGCAATGGATGATTTGCTTTTCATCTTGGCCAGCGTGTTCTAAGCATGCTTTGAAGCTGTTGTCTTTATTATCAAGCTTTTCAATAGTAATGAATTTATCCATAAAAGTCTTGGTGCTGTTGAATAGATTGTTAGACCAATCATTGGTTGACGATGATATTTCGCTATTTGTATTGTCAGTTGCATTATTTGCTTGTGCTTGCTGATTGTTTGCTACGTTAGCGTTTTTGGTTTGCGGTTCTTTGTTGTCGTCTGTATTGGTTGAATCTTCGTTATATTGGGTCATGCCAAGATCGATTTCTTGGTAATGACCCACTAAAGGTAATTCGGTAAGTGAATCTGACAATCCAATTAAGTTAATAATAATTCCGTCAGTATCAATAAAGCTTACTTGAGCAAGTGAGTTAATATCTTTACTGATCGCTTGCCGAGCAGGTAATAGGCTAGGATCATCTGCTTGAGCTAGACTTTCGTCAGCACTTTTAAGGAGTAGTCGTGCTGATGTGTAATCTTGGTCATTCCAAATTTTGCGTCCCGCTAAGTGTACTAAATAATTTGCTTGTGAAATCAACCAAACTTTATGATCTGTGGTTGACATAGCCGCTAAACGTTCGTTGATGTTTTGTAAGCTTTGTTCGTTGAGCTTTAAGGTATCATTTACTTGGTTGCTTAATTGCTGTTGTACTTTTTGCTGATCGCCAAGTTCACGCTCTACGCGCTGTTCTAATGTGTTGAATTGTTGATTTTGTTTGTTAACCGCATCGCTAATACTACTGTTGAGATCGTCTGTTATGCTCTGCTTGGTGGTTTGTTTTAAATTAGCTAGTTCTGTTTGTAATGTTGAGATGGTCTTTTTTTGCATTTCAACTTGGTTGTTACCATAATAAAAGCCAATACCACTTAAGCAAACGGTTAATGCTATTGCCAGTATTGATAGTTTTGAAACCGGCACTTTGTTTGTGTGACTGTTATTACTGTCTTGGGGTTGAGCTTTAGATTCTAAAGTTGTAGTAGATTGTGAGCTTGTTTGATTTTTTTTGTCTTCTTTCATAATCTTATTCGCTTCATTTTGATTCGCTGTTGTCGTTGGTTGACTAAATGAAGTTGTGTTAATAGTTGAGAGTGTTGCGTTGGCACCATAATATTTTGGCGGCATAAATAACCTCATTTAGATTTATTCAAAATTGATATTGGCATTATGACATAGAGTTAACATTGTTTTAAATAAAATTTGATTATTTGCACCTACTATTTGCAAAACGTTTTGCCAGTTTAGTTGTTGTGCTTTTTTTAAAATTCGCTCACTGGTTACAACGAGCTGGGCTTGCTGTTTGTGTTGTTTTTGACAATAAAGTTCAAGCTGTATTAAGTGTTCAACACTGGTAATAATGATAATTTGATTGTTTATGTTGTTAGCCAAAATATTGTCACAATAGGTTATTGGCTTTCGATGATAACATGCTAGCAATTTAACTTGCGCTTGTTGTTTTGTGAGTGTGTCTGCTAATAATTGCCGGCCTGAGTTACCCCGTAAAATGAGTACGGTGCGATGTGCTAGCGTTGTGTTTTTGAGTAAGTCTAATAAACCTTCGCTATCTTCTTGTTTAGGGGAGCTGACTTTAGTTGTGGTTAGTTGACTTAATAAGTGTGCCGTTTTGTTACCAATTGCGAAATAATGTACATGCTTTGGAAAGTATAAATCGGGTAAATGTGCTTTGATGGTATGAATTACTTGTGGCGATAGCGCAATAACAATGTCTGATGGCAAAAGGCGGTTAAGTTGTTGCTGTAAATCAACCAGCTCAGAGCTGGGTAAAATATCAAATAAGGGAAGGTGAGTTGCCGGTAAATGGGCTTGATTCAGTTGTTTAGTTAGTTCCTCGCCATTGGGCGAGGGTCTTGTTACATAAATCATTCGTCTATTAATTCCCGTAGTATTTTGTCAGCACCTTGGTTTAATAGCTGTTTGGCTAGGTTGTGACCCAATTGTTCGGCTTGGCTTGCAGGGCCTTTTAGTTCAGCTCTGATTATTTGTGACCCATCAACACAACCAACAAATCCTTGTAAAGTTAACGTGTCATTATTTAGCTGGCTATAGCAGGCAATAGGTACTTGGCATCCACCTTGTAGTGCTTTATTCATTGCTCTTTCTGCTATAATGCATTGGCGGCTATGGTTGTCATCAAGTGGAGCTAATAGTGATAATAGGCATTCGTCATTACTTCGTGTTTCAATGCCAATAGCTCCTTGTCCAACCGCAGGTAAGATTAAATTGATATCAATATACTGTTTTATTCGGTGTTCAAGCGCTAAGCGTTTTAGTCCAACTGACGCTAAAATAATAGCATCGTATTCATTGTTATCAAGCTTTGCTAAACGTGTTCCAACGTTGCCACGTAGTTCTTTAATTTGTAAGTGGGGGTATTTAGCTCGTAGCTGACATTGGCGTCGTAAACTTGATGTACCTACAATTGCACCATTGGGTAATTGGTCTAAGTTGGCGTATTGATTTGACACAAAAGCATCACGTACTTCGTCGCGTTGACAAATTGTTGCTAACATTAATCCCTCAGGAAACTCAGCAGGAATATCTTTTATTGAGTGAACAGCGATATCCGCTTCGTTATTTAGTATCGCTTGTTCAAGCTGTTTAACAAATAGTCCTTTTCCACCAATTTTTGATAGGGGGCTGTCTAGTAATACGTCGCCTTTAGTGACCATCGGAATCAATTCCACCGTTAAATTAGGGTGAGCAGCTAGCAGTTGTTGCTTAACAAAATTAGCTTGCCATAGCGCTAAAGGGCTTTTTCGTGTTGCAATGCGAATGTTCAATTGATTTCTCTATTTTCTTTTTTATTAGGTGATTTATATTTACTGCGCAAGTGCATTTTTCGTTTGATTTATATCGATCACTTGAATAGTAATATTGCCTAACGCAGTGTGATTTGCATTAGGCTAATTACATTTAAACAGTTAGGCTAAATCGTCAACAAAGCTAACTGCATAACCAATATAGTTAGCCGGTGTTAGCTGTTTTAGCCGTGTTTTTTCGTCTTCGGGTAAATCTAACGAGTCAATAAATTCTTGCATGCCTTTAGCATCAACACGTTTTCCTCGGGTTAGTTCTTTTAGTTTTTCGTAAGGCTTTTCGATGCCGTAACGGCGCATGACGGTTTGGATTGGTTCTGCTAATACTTCCCAGTTTCGATCAAGTTCTTCAAGTAAGTAATCGTGATTAACTTCAAGTTTATTTAAGCCTTTTAAGGTTGATTGGTAAGCTATAATGGCATAACCAATACCTACACCTAAATTGCGTAATACTGTTGAATCGGTCAAATCGCGTTGCCAGCGGGAAATAGGTAATTTGCTACCTAAATGGTTCATGATTGCATTGGCAATACCTAAATTTCCTTCTGAATTTTCAAAGTCGATTGGGTTAACCTTGTGTGGCATGGTTGAAGAGCCAATTTCGCCAGCAATGGTTTTTTGTTTAAAGTGATTTAACGAAATATATCCCCAAACATCGCGATCAAAGTCGAGCATAATGGTATTAAAGCGTGCTACACAATCAAAGAACTCGGCAATATAGTCATGGGGTTCAATTTGGGTGGTATAAGGGTTCCATTTTAATCCTAGCGAGCTAACAAATTCTTCGCTGAATTTATGCCAATTTACTTGTGGGTAAGCAACCATATGTGCATTATAATTGCCTGTTGCACCATTAATTTTACCCAGTATTTCAACTGATTTTAGTTGTTTTAGTTGACGTTTTAAACGGTAAGCGACATTGGCAAATTCTTTACCAATTGTTGATGGTGTAGCAGGCTGACCATGTGTTCTTGAAAGCAGCGGTAAATCGCGATAAGCTTTGGCTTGCGAGGTGATTTTATCAATCAGCTTGTTCCAATATGGTTCTAATACCGTTTCTTTCGCTGTTTTTAGCATTAATGCATAAGATAAGTTGTTGATGTCTTCTGATGTGCAGGCAAAATGGATGAATTCATTAATCGCATGTAATTCTTCATTGGTGCTGACTTTTTCTTTTAAAAAGTATTCTACCGCTTTGACATCGTGATTTGTGGTTCTTTCGATTTCTTTAATACGCTTAGCATCTTGTTCACTAAATTGCTCAACAATTTTATTAAGGTGATCGATAGCTGATTGACTTAAGGATGGAACCTCTAAAATATCTGCTTGAGAGGCTAACTTTTGTAACCAACGAACTTCAACTTGAACACGGTATTTTAATAAGCCATATTCGCTAAAAATGGTGCGTAATTCTGTTGTTTTGTCACCATAACGTCCATCAATTGGTGAAAGGGCAGTAAGTGCAGATAATTCCATCGGTTTAACTCCGTTGCTATTTTGAAATATCAATTATAAAGTGTAAATTAGCTTGCGCGATTAATTTGGTCCAGCAGTTGTTGTGCAGCATTACAAATACGTTTACGGCAAAAAATAAACTGAAAGCGACTACCGTCAACTTGATACCATAAAATGGCTGATCGAACACACCCCAAAAGCGCAGTTCTTACTTTTGCTTGCACTAATGAGTTTTGTAAAAATTCGATTTTACCAGTAACTTTTATTTTAGTTGATATTGGGCTGATAATGTCAGAATAAATTCCCGCTAATGAATAAGACAGATCATCAACATTAGCACTAACAGTTTCATCGTTCATTTCCGAATAAAGCCCTGAAATGCGTCGTAATCGCTGGTCTATTTTATCTAATGCATCGTTATTTTTTAATAATTTACTTGTAATACTAAGTGTGCCAAATATGTAACGAATAATTTGGACTTGTTCTTTTTGTCCTGATGATAATAGTTGTATTAACGTTTGTAAGCCTGTTTTAACATTTTCAATACCATCATAAACATCATCCGTTGTTTTCGGTGAAGTTTTAAACACGCTTTTTATTGCTCGTTCATAAAGTATTGCACTACAAACCCCTGTGTTGGCAAGTTGTGGCACTAATATTGCGCTTTGCGTAGCACCTGCTAGGGCGATGGCAATATGATGGTATTTGTTATTCACTTTAGTACTCCTTACTGCTTTTTATTCGTTCTTCTATAATGCCGCCACCAAGGCATACTTCATTTTTATAAAAGACGGCAGATTGACCTGGTGTAACAGCCGCAACAGGGTTGTCAAAAATGACGTTAATTTTGTCGTCAGCTAGAGGTATTACTTGGCAAGCGATATCTTGTTGGCGATAGCGCGTTTTTACCGTACAGTTAAATGGTTCGGTTACCACTTTACGGTCAACCCAATGGAGTTGTTGAGCAATTAATCCGTCTGAAAATAGTGCTGGGTGGTCATGACCTTGTGCCACAATTAATTCGTTATTGGTTAGGTCTTTGTCAACTACATACCATGGTGTGTCATCGGCTTGTTTTAAACCACCGATACCTAGTCCTTTACGTTGCCCTAATGTGTGATACATCAGACCTTGATGCTGGCCTATAATTTCACCATCAACTGTGCGAATATGACCTGCTTGAGCGGGTAAATATCGGGCTAAAAAGTCACTAAATTTGCGCTCACCAATAAAACAGATACCCGTTGAGTCTTTTTTTGCGGCGGTAGCTAAACCAAGTTGCTGGGCAATTTTACGTACTTCAGGCTTTTCAAGCTCTCCGACGGGAAACAAGCTTTGGCTTAGTTGTGTTTCGCTCAAAGTGTAAAGAAAGTAACTTTGGTCTTTGTTAGTGTCTATGCCACGTAATAATTCAACTTTACCATCTATTTCACGTTTACGAACATAATGCCCAGTGGCAATAAAGTCAGCGCCGAGATCTTCGCCGGCATACTCTAAAAAGGCTTTAAATTTAATTTCTTTATTACATAAAATATCGGGATTTGGTGTTCGGCCTGCTTGGTATTCCGATAAAAAATGTTCGAACACGTTGTCCCAATATTCGGCAGCAAAATTAACAGTATGTAATTTGATGTTTAATTTATCACAAACTGCTTGTGCGTCTGCTAAGTCAACAGCAGCGGAGCAGTATTCTTCGGTGTCGTCTTCTTCCCAATTTTTCATAAATAATCCAACAACATCGTATCCTTGTTGTTGTAATAAATATGCAGAAACAGAAGAATCAACACCACCAGACATACCGATAACGACTTTTTTTCGAGTGTTTATATTTGACATAATGACTATAATTAATAGGTAAAATTAATAAAAATTTAACATCAATTTTAGCATAATTAAGGAAAAAAGCATAAAGTTATGCAGATAAAGATTACTGTATTGATTCATTTTTTATACAAATTTAATATTAACTTAATACTACATTTATATTTAAACGAATACTTTCACGAAGCTTTTTGTCGATTTTTTGTTTTTTTATTTTCGCAGAAAAAAATGCGATCGCATAAGATTAAAACAGCTTTACCAGTCAAAACTTATAAAGCTGCTATTATTTAAAGGTCAAATCAAATTAATTAAGATCTTTTAAAAGGTAAACAACAAGCCCAATAATTTTAAAATCTTGTTGACCATATTTATCGCCAATAATGGCAGGGTATTTAGGATTATCACAAAGTAGTGCCAAATTGACGCCTTGATTTTGAATGCGTTTTATGCTGATTTGATCTTCATATTCAACAGCATACAAATAGCCGTCAATTGGTTTGTAATGCGCTTTGTTGACAATAAGAATATCGTGGTTTGATATTGTAGGCTCCATGCTATCGCCTTTTGCCCATACTGCAGTTAAATCTTCGCAACTACAACCTTGATGTTTTATTAAAGTCATATCAAATGGGATTGATTCGATTTGCGAATAAGATTTACTTGTTTCGTTTAAATGATGAAATGGAATATGTACAAAGTTGCTATATTTGGACTCTGCCAATAATCGACATTCTCCTTTTCCTGTTGCTAACCACTCAATAGGTACATCACATTTTTGGGCAATAATCGCCAGTCTATTTAATGCAGGATAGGTTTTTCCTGATAGGTAATCCCGTATCACAGCTTCTGACATACCAACTTTTTTTGCAAATGCGTTACCCGATACTCCTTCTAGTACTAAGTTTAATCTTTTCTTAAAATCAATAACTCCTGTATTAGTTAGGATTCGTGTTTTTTCTTCTTCTGTTGTTTTTTTTATTTTGTTTTCTGTCATTTTTCATTTTATTCCATATGCTTTTTCGTTTTTTTTATTTTAATTCGTTTTTTTATGTGCTATTCTTTGCTTGTAATTTTTATCTTTTGAATATTTTTTTGAACGTTGTAATACCGATAATCTTTACAACAGCAAAAGTTTAACCAATAGAGGATCTCATAATGAGAGAGCAAGATCAAGACTGGGCCCCATCTAGAGTAGTGGGAGAAATTAAAATTAGAGGTGGAAATTTAAGAGCATTGTCGAGAGCGAGTGGATTACAAGCTGATACTTTAAGAAACGCATTATATCGACATTGTCCTAAGTATGAACGAATTATTTCCGAGTATTTGCAAGTCCCTGTTGAAAAAATTTGGCCATCGCGCTATCAACCAAAAGCAAAAAAATAATATTAATTTGCAAATAAAAAAGACGCTTATCAACGTCTTTTTTATTATTAGTTATATTGTGATTTATTTTTTAGCTAATTCTGCTGCTTTAACAATTGCCGCAAAAGCATCCGCTTTTAAAGATGCACCACCGACTAATGCACCGTCAATGTCTGGTTGAGTAAATAATTCTGCTGCATTTTTGTCATTAACAGAACCACCATATTGAATGATCACTTGTTGTGCCACTTTTGCATCTTGTTTTGCAATATGATCACGAATAAATTTGTGAACAGCTTGAGCTTGTGCTGGGGTTGCAGATTTGCCAGTTCCAATTGCCCATACAGGTTCATAGGCAATAACAGCACCGTTGAATGCTTGAACTCCAAGTGCTTTGATGACCGCGTCAATTTGACGAGCGCAAACAGCTTGTGTTTGACCAGCTTCGTTTTCAGCTTCAGTTTCACCAATACATAATACAGGCACTAAACCGGCTTCTTTAATGACACCAAATTTTTTAGCAATAAATTCGTCAGATTCTTTGTGATAAGTGCGACGTTCAGAATGACCAATAATGATGTGAGTCACACCAATATCTTTTAACATTTCTACTGATACTTCACCAGTATAAGCGCCAGAAAGATGAATGCCGACATCTTGGGCTCCTAAAATGATGTTAGTTCCATCTAATTGGTGCTTTACAGAATCAAGATAGACAACTGGTGGTGCAATTGCAATATTACATGCAGTGTCGTTTGATAGCTCTTTCCGTAGTCCTGCAATTAGGTTTTTAGCCATATCGATACTACCATTGAGCTTCCAGTTTCCCATAACAAGTGGTTTACGCATAATTTTCTCCAACTTAAGGTTTAAAATAGTGTTGATTTTAGAATGAATTCGGTATAATGATTAGCATTATACACCAAATAAATTGAGCCTGAGGAAAAATATGTCATTAGAAATATTGAACCAATTAGAGAATAAAATCCAACACACTGTTAATACTATCACCACATTACAACAAGAAATTGCAACTTTAAAACGAGGTAATCAAGAGTTGGAGCAACTAATCAATGATAGTTCTGATGAAATGAAAGCACTACGTGACGAAAACGAAAAACTAAAACAAGATCAACAAATATGGCAACAACGTATCCAAACTTTATTAAGTAAAATTGGTGAAATTACGCAATAATTGATTCGAATTTTATTAACGCGACTTAGGTCGCGTTTCTTTTATTCTTAATTGTTAATAGTGGCGAAGATTAAGTTTAATGCAACAAAAACTAAAATCACTCTGGCTGACCGAAACCATCCATTTAATTGAGACCGAATCTGGACGGTTTGCTGACCAAGATATTAATAGACAAGTAAGAGTAGAACAGATATCGCTCACAGATCGAATTGTGATGCGAGCAACCATGTTGTCTAAACAAAATGGGTTATATTCGGCGCAGAAAATACTGTTAAGATCTGTTAAATTTTCTTTTGTGCTATTACTGCTGCTATCTGTGTTTTTGGGAAGCTCTTTGGCATTGGGAGCGTTAAGTCAAAATCCAATCAATTTGTATTGGGCACTTTTTAGTTTATTAGGTGTGCATTTGATTACATTATCTATTTGGCTTAGTTCGTTTTTTTTCTTTGCTAATTTTGGTGGCAGTTTGTTGATTCATGTCTGGTTGTGGTTAGCGAAAAAACTATCTCAGAAAAAGACTGTACAACAGCTTATTCCTGCGTTTGTTGAACTGTTTGGTTCGCGAGTTCGCTGGCTTATTGGTTTTGTTCTTAATCTATTTTGGACTGTGATTTTAAGTAGTGCATTGTTGGTGTTAGTTGTGTTATTTTCAACCAAACATTATAGCTTTGAATGGCAAACGACATTACTTAGTTCTGATACCATTATTAATTTAACTCGTTATTTAGGTTATTTACCCTCATTATTGGGTTTTGACATTCCTAAAGATGATGTAATAAAGTTAAGTGAACATGCTTTAAATGCTGGTGAAGTGCGTTCGTCGTGGGCTATTTGGTTGTTGGGTGTGTTTATTATTTACGGGTTAGTCGTGCGATTTTTATGTATGGTATTTTGTGGTGTTAATTGGTTAATTAGTTGCCGTCAAATTAAGCTCAATATTTCACATCCAGATTATCAAATATTAGCCAATCAATTACAGCCATTACTTATTAACATTGAAGATGCCGATAAATTTGGCAACAACGATCACCAATGGCATTTGCCAACACATTCTATTGAAGATGGAAAAGGCGCTTTTTTGGTTGCCATTGATGTGCAAGAAAGTTGGCATCATCCAGAGTTTGTTTCATTTTTAGGTTTTTTAAATACTCGTGAACAGCGCAGTAAAATTCTAGATTATCTGCAATTAACACCTGCTAAAAAATTATTAATTGCAATTGATACCGATAGAGCACCCGATAGGGGACTATTGAATTTTATTAATCAACTGATTAATAAATCGCAACAAAGTCGTATTTGGTTTATTAATCAAGGTAAGCAGTATCATAATTGGCAATTGCTATCTTTACAGTTAGCTGAACCTGATTGGTTAAGCGAGGACCTTTAAGATGTTATCAACATTAAAATTAGCTGTGGTTGGTCATGCCAATGTTGGCAAAACATCATTATTACGTACTTTAGTTCGGAATAACCATTTTGGTCAGGTATCGGATCGCCCTGGCACGACAAGACATGTTGAATCAATAACATTGCCACTTGAAGATAGTAAATCGATTGTTTTTTATGACACCCCAGGATTAGAAGACAGTTTAGCCCTTTATGATTACATTAACCAACTTGTTCCCGCTAATTCAAAACTTGATGGTATTGATAAATTAACATTTTTTTTACAAAGTCCAGAGTCTGAAAACGTATTTAATCAAGAAGCTAAAGTTATTAGACAATTGTTAAATAGTGATGCAGCCATCTATGTGATAGATGTGCGTGAACCAGTATTATCCAAATATCACGATGAGTTAGCTATTTTAGCTAATAGTGATAAACCAATATTAGCCGTTTTAAATTTTATCGCTGATAGTAACCAAAATGAAAAGGAATGGAAAAGATTGCTGTCACGCGTTGGGATTCATGCTATTATTAGATTTGACGCTATTTTCCCTCCTTTAGATGGGGAAGAGCGGCTATATCGTAGCCTTGCTTTATTGGTTGAACCAGCTAAAGAAATATTAGATAATTGGCTAGATAAAATCTCACAAATTCGTGATTCTCGTAATCAAACCGCTAATCGGATTATTGCCGAAACGCTCGTTGATGTTACCGCCTTTTACAAAATGGCTAAACTAGACGATCGCCAAGCGATTACTGATTTGCAAAACAAAGTCAGAAAGCGAGAACAAATAGCGATCGATGAATTATTAAAATTGTATCAATTCGATTCAACTCAAGAGAGTGAAGAGAGCTTGCCTTTAATCAAAGGTCGTTATAATGCTGACCTTTTTAATGTTGATGCACTAAAAACGGTAGGCATGCATTTGACTAAAGGCTTTGTGTCAGGCGCAACAATTGGTGCAAGTATTGACTTAGCAACTGGTGGTATTTCGCTTGGCTCGGCTGCGTTAATTGGCGCAGCAGTTGGTAGTTTAATGCAAACTGCTAAACATTATGGTTCTAGAATGCGGTATCAGCTTTCTGGATATAGTAAATTAAGTGTTGATGATGTTATTATTTGTTTTCTTTCTTTACGATTAATTCGCCTTAAAGAAAGTTTAAATCATCGCAGCCATGCGGATATGAGCCCTGTTAGATTATCTAAATTAGATAAAAATGAATGGGAAAAAGGCGTGTTACCTAGAAGCCTAAAGGTAGCAAGACGTTATCCGCACTGGTCGACGTTAAATAAAGGAACAAAAAGAAATGACAAAAAAAGACAATCGACTATTAGGAACGTTGCTCAGCAACTGCATTAATGTAAAGAAACGTTTTTTAATAACTACATTGATCTTTTCTCTCTTTGTGTTATTTGGTTGTAGTACTAGTCAAGGTCAGGTTTCTACTAAAAATATCAAATCAGATTCAGCTATGTTAGCTAAAATAGAATCTCACTATAAAAAATGGCAAAATACACCGTATCGTTATGGTGGCACAACTTTGGCCGGTAGTGATTGTTCTGCTTTGGTTATGAATTTTTTCAAAAATAGACTTTCAAAACCCTTACCAAGAAGTGCGGCAGAACAAGCTCAATTAGGTGTTAAAGTAAACACACCTAAAGCTGGCGATTTAGTGTTCTTTAAAACAGGTCGTAGCCGTAGTGGCTTACATGTTGGTATCTATTATGCTGATGGTAAGTTTTTACATGCTTCAACCTCAAAAGGGGTTACCTATTCAAACTTGAATGAGGATTATTGGAAGAAGCATTACTGGATGGCTCGTCGTATAACGGGTAGCTAAACAGTTTCTTTTTTATTATTTTTGCTAATAATTGTAACAAAAAAGCGCTTTAAATTAATTAACATTTATAGCGCTTATTTTTTATCTACCATAAAAATAATTATACTTAAATTTTTCCTTTTTCTTTTAATTCATTCATTATATTGGCTACATAAAGCATTTCGCCAGGTGAGCCAAGTGATATTCGGCACCAATTTGTTGCTGGTTCAAAATCTCTGCCAATCAATATAAAATTATTTTCCATTAGTTCACGATAATCTTTTAAATCGATAGGGCTTTTGTGAAACATAAAATTAGTTTCTGATTTTAGATAATGTAACCCTAAGTCTGATAGCACTTTTTCCATGATTTGGCGTGATACATCAACCGCTTTTTTTGAATAAGTCAAAAATGGTTGATCATCCATAGATGTCAGCGCTGCACAAACGCCACAATAGTTGAGCTTTTCACCTGCGACATATTGAGCCATATTTTTGATATTTTCAATTGAACTTACCGCATAACCTACTCGTAATCCAGCCATAGCATGAATTTTTGAGAAGGTTTTAAGTAAGATAATATTATCGCAACCTTGTATAATTAGCTTATCGACTGATTTAAATGCAGGATCATTAACAAATTCAGCATAAGCCTCATCAACAATAAAAATTGTATTTTTAGGCTTGCTTTTGATCCAAGGTTCTATTTGATGCGTTGCAAAAATAGTTGAAGTAGGATTGTTGGGATTAACTAAATAGACAATTGAAAAGCCTTTATAATCTTCAACTGCCTTTTGTAAACCTTTGATATCAATTTGCCAATCTGGCAAACTCGGGACTTTGGTTATGTTTAAATTAAAAATTTTTGCAAAATGTTCCCCATCGCTATAAGTAAGTTCAGGAATTACTAGTTGAGCGTTGGGCTTAACAAATGCGGCAATAGCACTACGAATACCTTCTGATGAGCCAGCGGTTAGCAAAATTTGAGCATCATCAACATTATGATGTTTAGCTAAACGTTTATTAAGTAGTGGCATTTCTGCTTTTGCATAACGATTAGCTTTTGGTACGGCATTTATTGCTGCTTGTTTTGCACTTGGTGACATTCCAAGTGCATTTTCGTTGAAGTTTAGCCTAACTGGATTGTTAACATCTGGTATTACCACCTTATCAAGCATGGGAACAGAGAATGAGACTGAGTTTTGTGCTTCTACTGCGTGAGCTTTAGATAGGAATTGATTAATAGATAGCCCTGCAATTGCTGCACTAGAAAGTGTGATTAGTTTTCTTCTACTAACATTGATATTAGATACCATGATACACCTCATGTTTTAGTTGATACTTACGTACTTAATTATTAACATTGCAAAATTAATACCAATTTTAAAAAATTATATTTCTTACTTATTTTTAATAGAAAGATCATATGTATATAGCTAAAAAAAGATTTGATTTTTTATCTGGTATTTTAATATGCACTTAATTGGTGCTTTATTGCTTAATATCAGGAAATAAAAAACCAGTTACTGTTAAGTCAATAACTGGTTTAATAGATTGGATAATCATAGACTATTCTTTATGATCAACTATCGGCAGGAGGCTCAATATCTGAAAAGGTAGCCAGCATTTGCAAGAATTTATATTTAGAATTCACCATTTTAGTGGAACGCTCATGCAAGGTGTTTGCAATGATTGGCTCTAATGTCTCTAAACGGCGGAAACGCTGCTCTTTCAATAAAATGCCTGATAATAACTCGCTATTTGGTGCTTTTGAATCAAGTACCAAACCTGGTTTACCTTCTATCATACGACGTGGATCATAACGGTAAAGAGGCCAGAAACCAGATTTAACGAGATCTTTCATTTGTTCATGTGATTTAGCAAGATCATAGCCATGTTCTTCACAAGGGCTATAAGCAATAACTAGCGATGGCCCATCATAGGCTTCGGCTTCTTGTAAGGCTTTAAGGGTTTGGTTTAGTTGCGAACCTAACGCAACTTGCGCAACATAGACATGACCGTACATCATTACGCTAACACCTAAATCTTTACGCGCTTTATGTTTACCTAAATCAGCAAATTTTGATACGGCACCCATCGGCGTCGCTTTGGACTGTTGACCACCTGTATTGGAGTAACATTGCGTGTCTAATACCAATATATTGACGTTATCGGTTAAGCTCATGACATGATCAAGCCCACCAAATCCAATATCGTAAGCCCAACCATCACCGCCTATAGCCCAGACTGATTTATCAACCAAGTAATTGGCATCTTGGATTAACTCTTGTGCTTGTGCAGATGCTAAGTGGGCAAGTTGTTCACGTAGCAATATGATTTGTTGGCGTTTTTCAGTGATAGAGGTCTCCGAGGATTTTAACGCCATTACAATTTCAGGCGAAATGTCACCAGCGACATAATCAAGCAAACGTAACGCACGTTTTTTATGTTGGTCATAAGTAATGCGATACCCTAATGCAAATTCGGCATTATCTTCAAATAACGAATTAGCCCAAGCCGGTCCACGACCATCGCGATCGGTGGTATAAGGTGACGACGGCAGGTTGCCGCCATAAATTGATGAACAACCAGTGGCATTGGCAATGGCTAAATGGTCCCCATAAAGTTGGGTTAATAGCTTAATGTAAGGCGTTTCACCACATCCAGCACAAGCACCTGAATATTCAAATAAAGGAGTAAGTAATTGTGAGGTACGAACATCAATACGTTCGAGTGTTTTTATATCACGATCTGGTAATGCCATAAAATACTCAAAATTGGTGCGCTGAGTATCAAAATTGTCGATACGCGATTGCATGTTAATAGCTTTAATTTCAAAGTTGTTGCGATCACGTGCTGGACATACTTCAACACATAAATTACAACCCGTACAATCTTCAGGTGCAACTTGTAATACATAGCGTTGTCCTTTCATATCACGGGCTTTGACTTCTAGTGAACTTAATGAGTCTGGTGCGTTGATCATATCATCTGGCTCAACAACTTTGGCGCGAATAGCCGCATGAGGACAAGCAACTGCACAGTGATTACACTGAGTACACAGTTCAGGTTGCCAAATAGGTATCTGTTCTGCAATATTGCGCTTTTCCCATTTTGTAGTACCTGTAGGCCATGTACCATCGGGTGGGAATGCTGAGACAGGCAAATTATCACCCAAGCCAGCTAACATTGCCGCAGTTACTGTTTTAACAAAAGTAGGGGCATTCGTTGGTACAATAGGTGGCATGGTCGCACTGCTTTGATCAACACAACTAAGTGGAATTTGCTCAAGCGAAGCGATAGCTAAATCAAGCGCTTTCCAGTTGTTTTCAACTAAATCTTGCCCTTTACTACTGTAACTTTTAGCAATGACTTCCTTTAATTGGGTAATACTAAAATCATTTTTAAAAATTTCAGCAAGGTGAAAGAAAACTGCCTGCATAACGGTATTAATTCTTGCCCCTAAATTACATTCACGAGCAATTTTTGCTGCATTAATGATATAAAAATGTGCTCGTTTCTGAATTAATTGCACTTGCACTTCTTTAGGGAGCCTGTGCCAAATTTCATCTTTGCTATACGGGGTATTAAGCAAAAAGATACCATCATCCTTTAATTTATCAACAATTTGATATTTATCGATAAACTGATCTTGGTGGCATCCAATAAAGTGGGCGCTGGTAATTAAATAAGGGGAATCAATGGGATCTAAGCTAACTCTTAAGTGAGATGTGGTTAAACCCCCGGCTTTTTTAGAGTCATAGACAAAATACCCTTGTACATAAAAAGGCGAACTATCACCAATAATTTTGATATTATTTTTTGTTGCCGACACAGTGCCATCACTACCAAGTCCATAAAATAAGGCTTCAAGAGCTGATTTTTGTGGAATAGATTTTTCAGGCAACGGTAAAGAAAGTCCTGTTATATCATCATAAATACCAACGGTAAATCGTGGTTTAGGTTTATCTAATCCCAATTCAGTAAAAATGGCAAGCACACAACGAGGATCAAACTCTTTAGACGATAATCCATAACGCCCACCGACAATGATTGGCATGCTATTGCGTTCACCACGTGATAAGCTTTCAGCAAATGCAGTAATAATATCTAAATAAAGTGGCTCAGCTTGAGCGCCTGGCTCTTTAGTTCTATCAAGAACAGCAATTTTATTCACTGTACTTGGAATAACCTCTAGCAAATGATTGGCAGAAAAAGGGCGAAATAATCTAACGGTCACAACACCAACTTTTTGGTTTTGCTTAATTAAAACATCAACCACTTCTTTAGTCGTACTTGCTCCTGAACCCATAATGATAATAATACGTTCGGCATCGCTAGCACCATAATATTCAAAAGGTTGATATTTTCTACCCGTTTCTATTGCAAAAGCGTCCATAGCATCAACGACATGTTGATAGGTGTCATCATAATACGTATTTATTGCTTCTCGGCATTGAAAGTAGGTATCAGGATTGGCAGATGTACCTCGAGTTACTGGATTATCGGGTGTTAAAGCTCGTTCACGATTGGCTTTAATTGCTTCGTGAGGTAATAATTTATGGATTTGTTCATCACTTAGTGGATAGATTTTATTTACTTCGTGCGATGTTCTAAATCCATCAAAAAAGTGAACAAAAGGAACGCGGCTGTTTAAAGTTGCTATTTGTGAAATCAGAGCAAAATCTTGTGCTTCTTGCACAGAACTTGAACAAAACATAGCAAAACCCGTTTGCCTAATTGCCATCACATCAGAATGATCGCCAAAAATAGACAGAGCATGAGTTGCAACAGTACGTGCGGCAACATGCAAAACAAAAGGGGTAAGTTCGCCCGCTATTTTATACAGCGATGGAATCATTAAAAGCAAACCTTGTGACGAAGTAAACGAAGTGGCTAGTCCACCTGTCATTAATGCACCATGAACAGTTGCAATAGCACCCGCTTCGGACTGCATTTCAATTACTCTTGGCGTATCGCCAAATACGTTTGGCTTATTAAATTCTGCCCACGTGCTAGCTTGCTCGGCCATTGTTGAGCTTGGAGTAATTGGATAAATAGCAATGACTTCGTTTGTACGATAAGCAACGGACGACACCGCACTGTTAGCGTCTGATATGATCATTAAAAAAACCTTATATTTTAAACTATTACGACATTACTAAATTATTATAAATTTGTATCATTGTATCAGAAACTAAGTTAGCTTTTTGTTATTTTTATGTTAAATTTTTTATCATTACTACTTTAGATAAAAAAACAAAAATAATGCCTAATGTCCATATCAAGCATCTATCTGCCATACTTCATTTATAACACTTAACAACCTGATAATACATTAAATAACATATGTAAAAATGAACAATTTACACAATAGTTCATTTTTAAAATTATGTTTTGCGAAACATATTCAGAAGTCTATACCACGTGGTTATTAAAAACGCTGAAAAAAGTGTGTTTTAGAGGACTATTTTAACCATAAATATCCCAAAGATATCTTCAATCAAAACCTTAACAAAGCTTTACAAAATTTAAATTGAAAAGGAATAGCGAACTAAAATTAAGCGGTCTATAATTCGCACGTTTTATATAAATTCAGATCATTAAACGAGTAAATGGCTATAAAAATATAAAATTAAACAAAATCTTATGCGATAGGTGGAATATTATGTTTTACCATAGAAAAAAGCAGTCATATATTCTAAATCTTTTTAATTATTACAGTAGTCAAAAGCAAAATCTTTCCTCACTTTTATTATTGAACTTAACGGACTTATCAAAGCCCTCGTTGTTTTTTGCACCATTTTTGTTATTACCGTGTTCTTTGAGTTTACAGGCATTATCGGTGCAAACTTCAAATGTCATTCAAGGAACAGCCCCGTATTTAACGTTTGATGATGGCGCCACTAAGGTAATGAGTTTTGAAGGGGCATTAGGTATAAAATTGGCAAATATTAGCTATATACCACAAGGTATAAATAGCACGCTTTATCCAAATGCAATTGTTGATACATCAAACATAAATAACCCAATTGAGATGCCAAATACGACCTATACTTTTGCGGATATTCAAACGATCGTACCTGTTGCAAGTTATCCTAATATCTCGTTAACTGACTTGGTTAATGCGCCATATAACTATGGGAGAGATGATGATGGAGATGGATCTATCAATGCAACAGGTAATTTGACGATTAAATGGCAAGATAGCAGTGGTAAAGATATTACGGAGGATGTTAAAGCTAACCCAAATATGGAATTAAATTTTTGTAATGCACCTTATCAGCTCACATTAAGTGCAACGAGTGGCTATTTATCAACTGAATACGGTATACCTAAAACTACTTACTTTAATAATGCGAACCATAGTTACTATATTAATCCGAATCGAATAAATGCAAAAGTCTGTTTTGCTCAACCAAGTTTACATGCACAACAAGGTGATGAACAAAAAGAATATTGGGTTAGAAAAAAAGGTTTTAAAGTGCAACCATTTAACAACCCAACCAATAATTTTCCAACGACAGGCTCAAATAAAATGTTTTTCTACCTGCTGTTGGCTGGTATTACACCAGAGCAAGTTATTGCGGTCAATGGCTCAACAGTACAGGGAACTGGAGGGAACGTAACATTGCAATTAAGTGCGGCAACCACACATGGTTGGGGAAGTATTAGTTACCCAGAGAGGGAGTGGGCTCTAAAGGTTGAACTAATTGGGCCGACTCGAAACTCGACAAATACAAGATTCTTACCAACAGAGTTTAAATTATATTCTGATAATATTGGTGGTCACTTAATTTATAATTTTAAAATAGAGCGTTGGTTTATACCTCGTCCAGGACAAGTAAATGGGTATTGGAATGCTCAAAATTTTTGTAGAAGTTTAGGGTATGGTTATCGGATTCCTGGCGTTGAAGATTATACTAATGCGAATCGCCCAGATATTGGTTGGAATAATGGTATACCAGGCAGAAATATCGATATGTATCGAAGAGCTTTAAGTTACCGAGACGGTAACCGCTGGGTTGGAGGATTCTTTAATGAGTGGGGAGTTATGAGCGACGCAAATAGTGGTTATCCTGGTACTGACTGGAGCGTCTACGACTATTGGGCTTATCAAGCGCGAGGAGGGAATGAATGGTATAGCGTTGGTTCGGGTGGTGGTAACATTAATACTACTGCTATTTCTAGTCATTTATATAATACTAATAGAGCAGCGTGTGTAAGTCCTTAATGTGATGAATTAATTTGATCGTTGGTCACCAAACAATAGCTAAATACGATTTATTAAATGATACAGCTAGATGTTTACAAAGTGTTACGATCTGGCAATAACGATCTGAAAAGTGGCATATTATCCATCTAACAGATGGATAATATGAAAATACTATTTATTTGATTACAACACGCTCGCCTGATGTAGCGTGTTTAATTTCACCTAATAACCATGCTTTTTCACCATGGTTATTTAGTAAGCTAATTGCTTTATCGGCTGACTGTTTAGGTAATGCGATAATTAAACCGACACCACAGTTAAAAGTTCGGTACATTTCGTGACGGTTAACATTGCCTGCTTGTTGTAGCCAATTAAAGATGTCTGGCCATTGCCAACTTGCTTCATTGATGACTGCTTGAGTATTGTCAGGTAAAACACGAGGAATGTTTTCCCAAAATCCGCCACCTGTAATATGGGCAATGGCGTGCACGTCAACTTGAGCGATAAGATCAAGAACAGACTTAACATAGATCTTAGTAGGTGCAAGTAAGTGATCGGCAAGTGATTTGCCATTTAGCTTTTCGGTAGCTGGGTTTACGCCGCTGACTTCAATAATTTTACGTATTAACGAATAGCCATTAGAATGAGCGCCGCTTGAAGCTAATGCAATTAATGCATCGCCATCTTGCACTTTGCTACCGTCGATCATAGCTGATTTTTCAACGACACCAACACAAAAACCTGCCAAATCATAGTCGTTGCCGTGATACATACCCGGCATTTCGGCTGTTTCACCGCCCACTAAAGCGCACCCCGATTGTTTACATCCTTCGGCAATGCCAGTCACTACAGTGGCGGCTACATCGACATTAAGTTTGCCGGTGGCATAATAATCAAGGAAGAATAAAGGTTCAGCACCTTGGACAATCAGATCGTTAACACACATTGCCACTAAATCAATACCAATTGATTCATGGCGGTTTAAATCCATTGCAAGACGTAATTTAGTCCCCACACCATCAGTGCCTGATACCAAAATAGGTTCTTTATATTTTTGTGGAATAGCACATAGTGCGCCAAAGCCACCCAGTCCACCCATAACCTCAGGTCGCTTGGTTTCTTTAACGACAGATTTAATGCGATTAACAAGTTCATTGCCAGCATCAATATCGACACCAGCATCTTTGTAACTGAGAGATTTATTATTTGACACAGCAAGCAATCCTTACAATAGAAAATAGATGATTATTCTAGCAAGGATGAAATTTAATGGCGATTAATTATTTACAAAATAACCAATTAATTAAAGTTGCTAATTATTTTCAAACCAACTTTCTAAAATAATAATGGCAGAAGTTGCATCTACATGGCCTTTTTCAAGTGCACGATAACCTCGTGAAGCAAAAATATGGGATTTTGCTTCAACGGTTGATAATCGCTCATCTTGTAAATGTACTTGATAACCAAATCTACCATGCAGGCGGTTAGCAAATTTACGTGCTCGTGCAGTTAATGGTTGCTCGGTTCCATCCATATTTAAAGGTAGTCCAACGACTAAAAAATCCGGCTTCCAGTCATTTAACACTTTTTCGATAGCTTGCCAGTTAGGAATGCCATCACGTGCTTTAAAAGAACACAATGGATTGGCTGTTTTAGTAATATCTTGACCAATAGCCGCTCCAATACTTGCCGTGCCAAAATCAAATGCAATAATTGTAGCCATAGGTTATGCATTACCCATTTGGTGTGACATAGTATTGATATTGATACCAAGTGATGCGGCTGCTTTTTGCCAACGTTCGTCAATAGAAACTTCATAAATAATTTTAGGATCAGCATTTGTTACCAACCAATCATTACGGGCAATTTCGCCTTCAAGTTGTAATGATTGCCAGCTTGAATATCCCAAAGCCAAAAAGATATTTTGCGGTTGCTCGGGGGAGCCGATTGATTTAAGCGCATCAAGTGAAGTGGTAATCATCACATCATCTGAAATCTGAATGCTAGAAGCAAACTCTTGTTGAGGTGTATGCAAAATAAACCCTTGCTCTTCAGCAAGTGGACCGCCACAAAACACAGGATGCTCTAATTCAGCACAACTTTTGGGCGACGTAATTTCTAACCGTGTAAGAACGGATTCTACATTGAGCTCAACAATCGGTTTATTAATCATAATGCCCATGGCACCATCGCGGTTATGTTCGCAAATATAAATAACAGAACGACTAAACAACGAGTCATCCAATGTTGGCATAGCAATAATAAAATGATCTTTTAAATTCATAATCTCACATCTAGGTAACTTTTATAATGCACATTTGCCAATTTTAACGTTATGTTCAACATGACAGCGCATTAATAACTCAGGCTCATGGGTTTCTTCATTGATCGATTCTGAAACAATATCGAAATTCTGAGCAACATAAAAATCAATCGCCGCAGTATTCTTTTTATAAACATGTACTAATAGTTCATTGTGGCGCTGTTTGGCTTTATTAACTAACGCTTCACCGACACCTTGATGACGGTAATTTTGATCAACAAACAGCCCTGAAATATAGTTTTCGGTTAAACCAATAAATCCTTTTATACCGTCAAGATCTTGCACGTATAAAGTGGACATTGGGATTAGCATTTTTACTAAATCGTAATTTTGCTTAAAAAATTCAGGATCGATAAAGTCATGAGCTTGCAAATTACCTTGCAGCCATATTGTCATGACGCTGTTTAAATCTTCGGGTTTATATTCTCTAATCATTGTTTAACTCTTTTTATTTAGTCGATGTTCAATTGCGTCCATTAACATACCGGTGATTGAAAGATCAGGATTTGCCGCTTCAATTTCGCGAACGCAAGTTGGGCTGGTAACGTTAATTTCGGTTAACTTATCACCAATAATATCAAGTCCTACAAACAGAAGGCCTTTTTCTTTTAAAACTGGAGCGATACTTTTAGCTATATGCCAATCACTTTCACTTAATGCTCTCACTTCTCCATGCCCACCAGCAGCAAGATTACCACGCGTTTCGCCTTTTTGTGGGATTCGTGCTAAACAATAAGATACTGGTTCGCCATCAACGACTAAAACACGCTTATCACCGTTTTTAATGGCAGGAATGAAGTTTTGTGCCATGCAATAACGCGTATTATGTTCAGTTAATGTTTCAATGATTACTGAAACATTAGGATCGTCTTGTTTGATTCTAAAAATCGATGATCCCCCCATACCATCTAACGGTTTTAAAATAATGTCATGGTATTTTTGATAAAAAGCTTTAATTTGTTTTGTTTGGCGTGTAACTAGCGTTTGTGGTGTAAATTGTGCAAACCATGTAGTAAATAGTTTTTCATTACAATCGCGTAGGCTTTGTGGTTTATTGACCACTAACACACCTTTATCTTCAGCGCGTTCTAAAATATAAGTAGCATAAATATATTCTGTATCGAAAGGAGGATCTTTACGCATTAAAATCGTATCGAGTTCACTGAGTGGAATGGTCTGTTCTTGTCCAAGCTCGAACCAATGATCTTTATCGTTATAAACCTTCAACGGGCGCGTTGTTGCATATGCTTCGCCAGTATCTAAAAATAGATCATTCATTTCAATATAAAAAAGTGAATAACCTCGTTTTTGTGCCTCAAGTAACATTGCAAAACTGGTATCTTTTTTAATATTAATATGACTAATTGGATCCATAACAATACCAAGTTTAATCATGGTGACTCCTTACTGATTCTTTGGGTTTTAGCGAACAATGATTGATAACGCGTATTATCCTATACTTGTTTACTGGGTTAGTTTGAACATGCGATAGTTAGTGTTTTAAATCACTATTAAAAGTGTGCTTGCAACTATCATACTCGTTACAGCTTAAGATGCAAAGCAAACATTAGTAATGTCGGGCTAATTTTCTCTATCGCAATAGAGTAAGCAATACGATTTTACCTTATCCTAAATCACCAAAATGTACTTGCAAAGCAGTTAGGGCAGTGAGTGCTGCTGTTTCGGTACGTAACACGCGTGGGCCAAGCAAAATATCAGTGAATTGATAATCATGTGTCATGTTAATTTCACTATCTGACAACCCACCCTCAGGGCCAATTAACAGACTAATATCCCGCTTATCACTAGGTAACTGTTTAACGCCATGCTTGGCTTTAGGATGTAGATTTAAGCGTAACTGTGTTGTCAAACTTGTGCACCAAGTTTCAAGTTTGGTTACAGGGTGGATGATGGGTATGACATTACGACCACATTGTTCACAAGCTGAAATCACGATCTTTTGCCATTGTTGGACTTTTTTATCTAACCGTTCGGCATCCAATTTAACCCCACAGCGTTCAGAAAGTAGGGGCGTAATACTACTAACGCCTAACTCTACTGACTTTTGAATCGTAAATTCCATTTTTTCACCACGTGATATTACTTGCCCCAAATGGATATCTAATGGTGATTCGCGATTGTCTAAAATGGATGAAGCTGTTTTGACTGTCACCGATTTTTTATTAACATTGCAGATAACCGCTGGAGTAATTTGATTTGTTCCATCAAATAGAGTGATTTCTTCACCCACTTTCATGCGCAATACACGAATAAGGTGGTTAAACGCATTATCATCTAGGGTAATAAGGCTATTTTGAACAATCGTAAAAGGTTGAAAAATTCGCGTCATAATTGCCAGTATCTTAAAATATATTGCAATAAATTATAGCGTAATTTATCAAGATTCGGTAATCTCTATTTAAATAAACTAGGATTTTGGAATCTAGCATGAATACATACAGCAAAGATAGGGTATTAATTGAAGGATTAACCGTTCTAACTACCATAGGTGTTTACGAGTGGGAAAAGACCATCAAACAAAAACTCATACTTGATCTAGAAATGGCATGGGATAATAAACCCGCGGGTGAAAGCGACAAAGTATCGCTTTGTTTGGATTATTTCTTAGTTAGCCAAGCGATCACTCAATTTATTGAATCAAACCAATTTGAATTGATCGAAACGGTGGCGGAGCAGGTTGCTAAATTAATCATACAAAAATTTGCGGTGCAATGGCTAAAAGTCAAAGTGTCTAAACCTAGTGCAATTGCTAATGCTAATAATGTTGCGGTGGTGATTGAACGTGCGGCGCATTAAAACCACTGACTAGTTGAAAAGACGATAACCATGACAAAACTTAAACAAGATTTAACGACTAAAAAAACACGTCAAACAGCTAAAGGCTTTCGGTATAATGGATCGTTTAAAATTAAAATAGGCGAATTTATACGTTGGCGTTTAACGCGTAGAGTATTACCACCTAAAGCGGGTTATTACGCTTTTAATCAATCATGGTTTGAACCAATAGATCTTAATTTGCCTGATGATAGGGTTTGGTGGATTGGTCACTCGACAACCTTAATTCGTTTAAGTGGTAAAATGATATTGACTGATCCAATCTTTTTTAAACGAGCTTCGCCATCGCAATGGATTGGTCCCAAACGCCGAACACCGCCAGCTTTAAGCATCAAGCAATTACCACAAATTGATTTTATTGTCATTTCACACAACCATTATGATCACCTTAATTATCATAGTATTCACCAATTACTTGCACGTTTCCCTAATATTGTGGTGATGGTTCCTTTAGGGTTAAAAAGAACCTTACTAAAATGGGGAGCTAAGCATGTTATTGAATTAGATTGGTGGGATTGTGTGACGATTGATGGACTTCGCTTTTCGGCCACTCCTGCTATACACTGGAGCAATCGTAGCTTGTTTGATGTAAATAAATCCTTGTGGTGTGGTTGGGTGATTCAATCTAATATTGATAATCAAAATCAATCAAAAACGGTATATTTCATGGGCGATACCTGTTATTCTTCTGAGCTAAAAGAGATTGCTAAACACTTTCCATCAATTGATCTAGCATTAATTCCTATTGGCGCTTATGCACCACGTTGGTATATGCAATCACAACATATTGATCCACAACAAGCCGTACAGTTATATGACGAGCTCAATTGTCATTGTGCAATAGCCATCCATTGGGGAGCATTTGAGCTAGCCGATGAATCATTAGATGATCCCCCGCAATTGTTACACGCTCACAAAGCCGAACGTTGTTTTAACCTCATAAAAATAGGCGGCAGCCAAGCTATTAATCGTATTGATTCTAGAGTAAAATAGCTCAAATAAAAACAAACGTAATATGGTTATATTATATGTTTGCAAAAAGGAGGACGAAATGAAATCTGCCATTATAGGTTTATCTTGTTTAGTGTTCAGTTTGATATTAGTTGGATGTGGCGGCAAAAACGACCAAGGCAAAACCTACCATTGGTCAAAAGCTCACGGAGTTTTAGAAGATTGTCGTGGTGTAATGAATAAATCACAACAATGTGAGACTAATTCAAATAACCAACAATATCTATTCAAAATCGACAGATACTAATATGAGTGCTTGGCTTATTTACGCGCTACTTTCTGCTATAACAGCAGCAAGTGTTGCTATTTTGGGAAAAATCGGCTTACAACACCTTGATGCAAACACCGCAACCGCTATTCGTGCTATTGTCATGGCCATTTTTTTAGTTGGTGTTGTGGTTATACAAGGAAAGCTCAACCTTATCAATACTTTTTTTAACGACAAAAAAGCTTTACTCATTATTGCGCTTAGTGGTATTGCGGGGGCACTATCTTGGCTGTTTTACTTTATGGCAATTAAAGAAGGCAAAGTGTCACAAGTTGCGCCAATTGATAAATTAAGTGTTGTTTTTGCGGTTGTGTTTTCCGTAATTCTATTTGGCGAAAAGATCTCATTGTTAGCGGGGATTGGTGTTGCCATGATTGCAGCTGGCGCGATATTAGTTGCACTATTTTGATAGTTAATAGTGCATTAATCTAAACATAGGCTACTTTAGTAGCGCATTAAACAGCTCAACAGTAACTAGTTCACCTTTAGCAACATTGCCCCGTTCTTGTTCAAGCACAATAAAACAGTTTGCTTGATTAAATGACTGCGTAATATGAGAACCTTGCTGCCCAGTTGTGCTCACTTCTAATTCACCCTGTGCATTGATTTGTAACACACCACGTTGAAAGTCCAACCTACCAACGCTTTTTTTAAGATTTGTTGCTGTTTTAACTTTAAAGCTCAACTCCATGGACGAATCTTCAAGCCCTGAAAGCGCTAAAATCAACGGTTGCACTAATTGGTAAAATGTCACCAAAGCCGAAACAGGATTACCCGGCAAACCACAAAATAGTGCATTGCCAATTTTACCAAAGGCAAACGGTTTGCCTGGTTTTATTGCCATTTTCCAAAAGTTAATTGTGCCCAACTCTTCTAAAGCCGCTTTGGTATAATCGGCATCACCGACCGAAACTCCCCCACTGGTTACCACCAAATCAGCCTGACTTGATGCTGTCATCAACGCTTGTTTAATTTGGATGGGATCATCAGCAATAATACCCAGATCAACCACCTCGCAGTTAAGCTTGCTTAATAATAATTTTAACGTAAAACGATTGCTATCATAAATAGCACCATTGCCCGATAACGGTTCACCAATAGGGGTTAATTCGTTACCAGTTGATAAAATAGCTACTTTCAACTTTCTAAACACAGCAAGCTCACCAATGCCTAATGTTGCCAATGTTGATAGAGTCGGTATTGTTAATTTCGTTCCTTTGTTGACAGTGATTGCATCTTGTTTAACATCTTCACCCATACGACGGATATTATCGCCGGCTTTCACCTCTCTTAAAAAAGTGATACCCAAATCTGATTTTTCGGTCTGCTCTTGCATAACAACCGCATCAGCATCATTTGGCACTGGAGCCCCCGTCATAATGCGCAAACAGGTGCCTTTTGGCCAATGAAGATTGCTTATATCATCACCAGCAAAAATCGCGCCCGCTTGTGGTAACAACGTAGATTGCTTAAGATCAGCTAACCGAACAGCATAACCATCCATTGCCGAATTATCGAATCCAGGCACATTAATAGGCGAAACCACATTTTCAGCGGTGATCCGATCTAGCGCATCAAATAACCCAACCTTTTCGCTAGTTAGTGATTTTATGGTGGATACGCTTTGCAGTATTTGTTGTTTGGCTTGTTGAAAAGTGAGTAACATAAAAGTTAAATATCCTTATGTTTATCAGTCCACTACAAATTAGTAGATTTGACAAAATTTATAGGTAACCCATATAACAACGTCGCCAAAAGGCGACGTAAAATTATCAATTACACATTAAATAAGAAATTCATAATATCGCCATCTTGCACGACATACTCTTTACCTTCAGCACGCATTTTGCCCGCCTCTTTAGCGCCTTGCTCACCGCCATATTTAATAAAATCATCAAAAGCGATGGTTTGCGCACGGATAAAGCCCTTTTCGAAGTCAGTATGAATTTTGCCTGCTGCTTGTGGCGCCGTATCACCAATCGAAATCGTCCATGCTCGAACTTCTTTAACACCTGCGGTAAAATAAGTTTGCAGGTTAAGTAAGCTGTATCCAGCGCGAATCACTCGATTTAAGCCTGGTTCGGTTAAGCCTAAATCTTGCATAAACTCGTCACGATCAGCATCATCAAGCTCAGCAAGCTCTGCTTCAATTGCCGCACAAACTGGTACCACAACAGCTTTTTCTTGTTCTGCTATTGCTTTGACTTTATCTAAATAAGGATTATTTTCAAAACCGTCTTCATTGACATTTGCAATGTACATGGTTGGTTTTAATGTTAAAAAGCTAAGGTATTTGATAGCTTCAAGTTCTTCTTTGCTAAAATCCAATAACAACAGTTTCTTACCTTGTTCAAGATGAGGCAAACACTTTTCAAGGATTTCTAGTTCAAATTTAGCGTCTTTATCGCCACCTTTAGCACGTTTTTGTAGGCGTGTTATTGCCCGTTCGCAAGCTTCAAGGTCGGATAGGGCAAGTTCGGTGTTAATAATTTCGATATCTTCAGCAGGATCTATTTTGCCTGCGACGTGAATAATATTGTCGTTTTCAAAGCAACGCACAACATGACCGATTGCTTCGGTTTCACGAATGTTAGCTAAAAATTGATTTCCTAAACCTTCACCTTTCGACGCGCCTTTAACTAAACCAGCAATATCAACAAATTCCATGGTTGTTGGCAAAGTGCGTTGTGGTTTAACAATTTTAGCCAGCTCATCTAAACGTGGATCGGGCATTGGCACAACGCCAGTATTTGGCTCGATAGTACAAAACGGAAAGTTAGCTGCCTCAATGCCTGCTTTAGTTAGTGCGTTAAAAAGCGTTGACTTACCTACATTCGGTAATCCGACAATCCCACATTTAAATCCCATACTGTTTGTTACCTTTTATCATAAAATGTTATAAAAATTGCGGGGGATTATATCAAATAACGCACTTTGTACCAATGATCTTATTGCTGATTTTACTTTGTTTAGTAATTCAATCGTAACGCTTTACTATTAGCTTGGTAAAATTATTCTTCTAACATCAATCCAATTTGATAAAGCTGATTCTTTTTTAGCCCATGAATTTCGGCCGTGATCGCAGCGGCTTTTTTAAGGGGTAACTCTTTTTGCAATAACTTAAGGGTATTAATGGCTTTTTGATCAACATCATTTTCTGTTTTTGCATGACCTTCAACAATCAAAACAAATTCACCTTTTTGCCGATTGGCATCCTCGTTTAGCCATGCAATAAGCTGATTTACGGTAAAACTGACGATGGTTTCCCATGTTTTGGTGAGTTCTTTGGCCAACACAACACGCTTATCGGCGCCAAAAACGGTTTGCATATCTTGTAACGTATCTAACAAGCGGTGGGTTGATTCATAAAAAATCATGGTACGTGGCTCATCGACTAATTGAGACAAACTATCTTGCCGAGCTTTACTTTTTGCTGGCAAAAAGCCTTCATAACTAAATTTATCAGAAGGCAACCCAGCAACAGACAATGCCGCAATAGCAGCACAAGCACCGGGAATAGGGACGACCTGAATATCATTATCACGGCAAGCCTTAACCAAATGATAACCCGGATCATTAATTAATGGCGTACCGGCATCTGAAATTAAAGCAATAGACAGGCCGGATTTTAATTTCTCAATCAGAAGATGAGACTTTTCTTGCTCATTATGATCATGCAAAGCAAACAGCTTCGCCTTAATGCCAAGATGTTGTAAAAGTAGACCGCTATGGCGAGTATCTTCAGCCGCAATAAGATCAACGCTTTTAAGCGTATTGATTGCTCTAAGCGTAATATCATCTAAGTTTCCGATTGGTGTTGCAACGATATATAAAGTCATTATTTTAAATCACATTAAATTTTTATAGAAATACGGTAAAGATACTGTACGAAAGCCTATTTTATTGTATATACTCATTACTTTCAAAATAAATCCGACAAAGCAAACGAAATAGCGAACATCCCAAGTGCAAAAATGACTAACTAATAGCAAATTTCCTGCATATAACTTTCGCTTACAGATTGATTAATAAAGGATTTGAAAAAGAATCAAATCACATAAATAAAAACAAACAAATAGTGGTGTAATGTCAAATTAATATGCATACTCACGGTTATTAATCACTAAAATAGACTAATAAAATTGATGAGAAAAGATAATCAGCTAAAAAATATCGATTATATTAGGCAAATTATTGATGAATTTGTTGATTTAATCGATAAGTAATCAATATAATAATTTTTTTGATAATAACTTATTTGATAATAGCTTTTTGCTGTAAAAACGCTAAAATGTGCAAATAGAATGCTATTGAACGCAAATTAGCCAAAAACAAAATTCACGAATGAAAGGTGTTGCTTTGAAAAAAATACTGACATTAAGTTGCTTAAGTTTGCTGATTGCTGCTTGTACACAAACTGAGCAGGCCGAAATTGAAGACATTTCTGGCGCAGGTGGACCATCAACGTCCTCTGTCTATACTAAACCACCAGCTAACATCTCAACAGGGGGAAGAATATCTTCTACTCCTACTACTTATAATCCACCTTCATCAACACAGACGGCGGTAACAAACACACAAACAGCTCATACTACTAATAATGCCAGCAACAACGGCCACCATGGTACAGTAATTAGTAACGAGCGCATTGTTTATAACCGTAATTATGAAGATATTCCCAAAGGGGGATACAAAGGCGACACCTACACAGTTAAACGTGGTGATACCTTATTTTATATTGCATGGGTAACAGGTAATGATTACCGCTCATTAGCGGCTAAAAACAACATCAAAGAACCTTTTGCTGTTAATGTTGGGCAAGTGTTAGACGTAAGTGGGGGAACGGTTGTTGTAACCCAAAAAACCACAACAAATCACACAACATCAAGCAAAGCTAATAAAGATGACTCAAGCATCGCGACAAGTCAGGCTAGAACTAAACCAACAATAACCAAAACAACAACGACTTCGGTTACCACCACGGATCAAAATCAACAACCAACTACGACCGAAACAACCGAAACAGTTACTGAACCATTAGATTCAACTAGTAGCATACCAACTACAACCCCATCAAAATCGAATGTTTCCAACATTGCATGGCAATGGCCATCAAAGGGTAAAATTATTGAAAAATTCTCAAGTGCAAGCAAAGGTATTGATATATCGGGCTCACTTGGCGACAAAGTAATGGCAGCGGCAGATGGACGAGTTGTGTATTCGGGCAATGCGTTGCCGGGGTATGGCAATTTAATTATCATCAAACATAACGATGACTACTTAACGGCTTATGCGCACAACCAATCTATATTAGTTAAAGAACAACAAACCGTGCGTGCAGGTGAACAAATTGCCACAATGGGGGCAACAGGTACCTCGTCGGTTAGATTACACTTTGAAATTCGATACAAAGCGCAATCAGTTGATCCGTTAAAATACTTACCAAAATAGCAAGCGTTTTGCGTTAATCGATTAACGCAAAACCAATGGATATGCTCAGCAACAGCTAAGTCTATCCATAAAAGAACAGGATATACTAAAATTAAATCTACGTAATAAAGGAGTTATACTCATGGCTGTAAAAAAATTAGTGCTTATTCGACATGGAGAAAGTGTTTGGAACCAAGAAAACCGTTTTTGTGGTTGGACTGATGTTGATTTATCTGACAAAGGTAACAAAGAAGCGGCTGAAGCAGGTAAATTGCTAAAAAAAGAAGGTTTCACATTTGATTATGCCTACACATCAGTATTAAAGCGCGCTATTCACACATTATGGCACGTTTTAGACGAAGTTGATCAAGCATGGTTACCGGTTGAAAAAAGTTGGAAATTAAATGAACGTCACTATGGTGCATTACAAGGTTTAAACAAAGCTGAAACAGCAGCAAAATATGGTGATGACCAAGTAAAATTATGGCGTCGTGGCTTTGCAATCACACCTCCAGCACTTGAAAAATCAGATGAACGTTTTCCGGGTCACGATTCTCGTTATAGCAAATTACCAGAATCAGAACTACCATTAACCGAAAGCTTAGCATTAACCATCAAACGCGTATTACCTTACTGGGAATCAACTATTGCCCCACGTGTAGCTAAAGGTGAGCGTGTTATTATTGCCGCTCACGGTAACTCACTACGTGCATTAGTAAAACACCTAGATAATATCAGCGATGACGACATCATTGAACTTAACATCCCAACAGGTGTGCCATTAGTGTACGAATTTGATGACAACATGAAAGTTATCAAACACTATTACCTAGGCAACGCAGACGAAATCGCGGCAAAACAAGCAGCGGTTGCAAACCAAGGTAAAGCAAAATAATTATTCCTTAAACAAACAAAAAGGTAGGTTATTTAACTTACCTTTTTTATTATCTACATAATGGCTTTTTATTCATTCATTTTTATTGACTGACTTATTTTAATTTTGAGAGCGTTATTTTGTCTAAGATCTACTATATATATGGCGTAATGAATGCCGGCAAATCTACCGAATTACTTCAAATTGACCACAACTACCTAAGTAACAACATGCAAACGTTACTGCTTAAATCATCGGTTGACACGCGCGACTCCGCAGTTGAAATCGTCTCTCGCTTAGGGTTACGCAAAAAAGCGTTACAGCTTGATGACACAACGGTTGATAGCATCATAGAGCACATCAAACAAAGCAACTACGCTTGCATACTCATTGACGAAAGCCAATTCCTGTCACGCAATACCATCTGGAAACTCTCCGATGTTTGTGACGAACAAGGCGTACCCATCATGTTTTTTGGCATCAAAACCGATTATATGGGACATTTATTTGAAGGTTCAAAAACACTACTCGAAATTGCCGACAACTTTAGAGAGCTCAAAACTGTATGCTGGTGTGGAAAAAAAGCTACCATGATCTTATTAGAAGGTGAAGACGGACAAATTGTAAAATTTGGTAACTCCATCCATCTTGGCGACAGCGAATACCACTCAGTATGCCGAAAACATTGGAAAGCAGGTCAAATAAGACCTAAAAGCTGATCTTTCTATATATTTCACACTTATTCCTACTTATAGACTACATTTATCAGTGAGCCTATAGGATAGTGAAAAAGTGTGAATAAACTCAACTCAATCCCCCCTAATTTATATATTATTAATGCAATAACCATGTTCGTAACTATCTGCTACTTGATTCACTATCAATAGATAGGTATAGTCAATCCTTTCATAGCAAGCTTTAGTATCGCTTATTTTTTTAAAGTATCATTTGATTGGTTAACTACTTAAAATAGTGATTAACAATTTTTATTGCAATTTGATATTAATAAAGGAACCAACATGACACAACAGCGGATAGTGATTGGCATTAGTGGCGCAACCGGGTTTGCGTACGGAATAAAAGCCCTAACGCTTTTAAAACCACTCAACATCCAAACACACTTAGTGATCTCAAAAGCGGCACACATCACGCGTGCTCACGAAGCGCCCGATCTAAGTTTAGCTCAAATTGCATCACTGGCCGACAAGGTCTACCCCGTTAACAACATTGGCGCTGCCATTGCAAGCGGCTCATTTAAAACTATGGGAATGCTAATTGCCCCTTGCTCAATGCGCACGCTTGCCGCCATAGCGCAAGGCCTATCTGATAATTTACTGACTCGCGCTGCCGACGTCGTATTAAAAGAACGCCGTCGCTTAGTGCTAATGGTCCGCGAATCGCCTTTTAACCTAGCACATCTAAAAAACATGGAAACAATCACCCTTATGGGCGGCGTTATTTGTCCACCTGTGCCTGCGTTATATCAACATATTAACAACATTGATGACATCATCACCCACAGTGTTGCCAGAGCGCTCGACTTATTTGGAATTGATATCCCAACACTACCACGCTGGGGTGAAGACCTGCACCTAAATAACAAACCCGAATAACTCGCACAAGCCCAAACTATGCAAGCCGATCCTAAAATCACCAAATTTATCAAAAAGAACCATGTACTAACGCTCAGCGTCATCTTACCCGACAACACTCCATGGGCATGCAACACCTTCTATGTATTTGATGAACAGCTAATGCACCTATATCTTCTTTCCGAACTAAAAACCCAACACGCCAAAGCCATGATAATGCACCCTCAGGTGGCAGGAACAATTAGCGTCACTCCCAAAACCATTGCACAAATCCAAGGCATCCAATTCCAAGCTAAAGCAACCCAATTACAAAATGAACAAGCCGAACAAGCCTATAGGCAATATTATCGAGCGTTTCCTTTTGCAAGAATCATCAAAGCGCCGATTTGGGCATTAGAACTGCAAAGCATAAAAATGACCAACAACTTGTTAGGATTTGCCAAAAAAACGCATTGGGTAAAACAACAAAACAGATAAAATAAAAGATCCTTCGTCCACCCTGAAAAAGTTTGGGGTGTTTTTTGTTAAAAAACAACGCAATTACTACCCAAAAATCGGTCAGAAAAGGTATTGATTTTATTAAAGTTTTTATTTATTGGTTTTTAGCTAAAAAACACCACCCAAAACTATTCCCCAAAGCATACAAGCATAAGCTGACTCATCCTTTAACAAAACTTTACAAATTTTTAACAAAAAAGGTAGCGCATTATTGGTCAAGCGGTTATAATTTAATCGCTTTTAAAGCAAGGGAGTGCTCATTATTAGAGCAGTCAGTTATAAAAAATCGAAATAAAACAAAAAATTACTTGACAGGATAATCGAAATGCGTTACCATTTATGGCATCTGGCATCTGGCATCTGGCCTGCCAAACCTACGCCCTAAAACTTTTTAATTTTCACGGTATTCAAAACCGAGCTCAATTCTTATTTTCATCAGCGAGGTCATTTCGCGTAGCGAAATCGGCGACGTTATCGGTAGGGTTATCGCCGAGGTCAAGGCGTTTACCTCTTCTATTTAAATTTTCAGGTTTACCAAGTTTACCAAGTTTACCAAGTTTACCAAGTTTACCAAGCTTATCAGGCTTATCAGGTTTACTCAGTTTACTTAGATTATTTAGATTCCTTAAATCGGCGTTGTTCTTCGTGGCATTGTTGTTGTTGTCATATACACAGGGTTCTGTGGCATTAACGCCTTGTTCACAGCCATTCATGGCGTGTACTTCAAGGGTAATAGAGGGTAGTGCGCCGTATTTAGCGTTCAACCATGGTCGAACAAAGGCAACAGATACAGACAGTTTGTTGTCTATAAGGTTGGAAGGTGGTCGGGTAATCAGGCCATCTACTAATACATCAAGCGTATCAAATCCAATAAGCTTACCTTATGAAGGAAGTAGATTGGGAGATATAGGAATGATATTCCCACGAACAACAGCTAGTTCAGTGAGTTTAAGTGATTTAGCCACAAGGTATAATTATTGGCGAGATGATGATGGAGATGAGCCGGCAGCAAATGGTATATCAGGGAGTATATCGGCATCCTTTACAGATAAGGATGGCAATGATGTTAGTTTTAACGAAGAATTAAGTGGATGTAAGGCTCCTTATAGGGTAACTTTAAGTAGTACAGGGGGATATTTACAGACCCAGTACGGTGTTCCTAATAGGACCAATTTTAGCAGTCAGGCGGTGACATATTATATCAATCCGTATGGTGTTACAGGTCCTGTTACTTGTTACTTTGTGGGTCACGCAAGGCCGAATCCCAACAATGGCACAGGCAATTACGCCGGCCCAGCTAACATATGGGATTATCCTAAGGGTTTTTTAACTCAGTCAACTGATTCATCCTCTTACGGCCGAAATTTTCCTACAACGGGTGCTGATGGGTTGTATTTTGACTTAGAGATGCCTGCAGGAGTGGATGGAAGGCGGTTTACGTGGTCTCCTGTTACTCGTGATGGAATAACAGCTACAGTCAACTGGGAGTCAAATAGGACAAGGGTAAAATTAAGCGGTCCTAGGGCTGATGATACTCAGAAAAATTCAAGTAATCCTAGTCCGCTAGATGTCCCCTCTTTGCCACAGACATTTGAGTTAGTCGGTAGGGATAGTCGAGGTAATGAGGTGAGGTATGGGTTTGTGTTAAAACAGTGGTTCGTCAATCGGGGTGATAAACGGGATACTCAGGCTAACCAATCCACTTGGTGTAGTAGTTTGGGTTATCGTATTGCTAGGGTCAGCGATTTAACCAATGCAGTCAACACTGGTAATCATCCTATTTCTGGCGCCTTGCCTCATTCATCTGTTAATTATTATATGCGTCACATAGGTTCTGGTTTTTTCACGGAGTGGGGCGGCATGGGCATCTACCATGCGGGCTTCGTCGGCAACGGCACCTGGTGGACAAGCGACGCTACAGGTAGCGATGGGTTCTATGTCAACTCGTTCTACGGCAGTGTTACCAGCACCAGAGTTGGCAATATCCGCTCTGGCCTTTGTGCCGCACCTTAGTTTTTAGCGTTTAGTCCTTAATCCTTGGGCCGCGGGGGAGGTTATGGTGCCTGAGAGGACAATCTAACAAAGAATAACGCCCCCGCGCAAGTTGGGACATTCCCTTAGGGTTGCGCTGTTGCGGCGAAGCCACAATCGCGCCGCCCCGCCGCCGACGACGCTAAAAGCGTGGTTGGCAATCCTAGTGGATAATGCTGTGGCGGTTTAAATTTGTGGTCTATTTATAGTACGGCAAGGTTTCGGACGTTTTGACCTTGGGTGAACAAAATAGCCACAGTGACCACGTCCGAGCAAAGGGAATTAAAGCGAATTCCCTTTGCAATCCCACGCTTTGGCTACAGAATGTGGCCTGCGGCTGCCCTCCGCCGTCGCTCGGTCTTAACGCACCGTTTGTGGACGCGTTCCAGACGCACCACAAACTCGCCAAACATCCCTGTTTGGCGTGCTAACCTCGCTCTGTTGTCGGCACATTCTGACGCCGGAACAAGACAGACAACATAATCGTAGGTGTTTTTTGATGAGTTACTTTTGTGTAAAAAAGCAATGCAATTACATCCAAAAAGTGGTCAGGAAAGGTATTGATTTTATTGAAGTTTTTGTTTTTTATTTTCAAGGAAAATCAACTGCTTACACAACCTAAGCAAAGGTGTTGGCATACAGTAAATCAACAAAACCACAAATAGCGCCCTAATAACAGCAAATTAACCGCTCCAAACCCTTTTTTTAACGACAATTTAAAATTAAATAAAATCAATAAATTATAAAACACCTCAAAAAAAGGGTTTTCAAAACCAAAATTGTTGTTTATCTTTATAC
>NZ_WTFC01000021.1:0-43013 GCF_009795795.1 Gilliamella sp. Pas-s95
ATGAATGGCTGTGAACAAGGCGTTAATGCCACAGAACCCTGTGAATACGACAACAACAATACCACGAAGAACAACGCCGATTTAGATAACAATGAAGGCCTAAACAATAATGGCGGTTTGAATAGTAATGGCGGTCTTAATAACCACTTGGATATCGGCGATAATTTTGCCGAAGAGGTTGTCGAAGTACCCGCCGAAAACATCTCCTGAAAAAACCTCGATGACGGCGTCCATTTCGCTACGCGAAATGACTTCGCTGATGAAAATAAGAACTGTGTCTGTTTTAGACTACGGTGAAATTGAAAAAGATTTTGGGCATAGGTTTGGCAGGCCAGATGCCAGATGCCAGATGCCATAAATGGTAACACATTTCGATCATCCTGTCAAGTAAATTTTTGTTTTATTTGAATTTTTTATAATTGACTGCTCAACTAATGAGCACTCCCTTGCTTTAAAAGCGCTTAAATTATAACCGCTTGATTAATAATGCGCTAGCTTTTTTGTTAAAAATTTGTAAAGATTTGTTAACCCTGCCAATTGATTACAGAATAAACTTAATAAAATATAATAAGTTAAATCAGTTTATTTTATTGAGTTTGATTGGCTGTTATGCGGTGAATTGATGATTTAGATGTTGCTAATTTAATGATATACCACTACCCTTTAGGCTGTTTGCGATTAATATATATGGACGATAATTAATGCGAAATTTAAAATTATTATCTTTATTTTCAATGGTGTGTGCTTTTTCAAGTGATGCCTTTGCCGATACAATTTCACAAAACGTTTGGTCTTTGGCAATAAATAAGCACGATAGTGTCGCTCAATATACAGTTGCTCATGCTTATAACCCTTTGGTTGAAAATAAAGATTTGGACTGTGAAACAAATCAGTTTTATCTCAAGTCAAAAAATAAAAAATTGCAAGGGTGCTATGATAAATCGGCCGATAAATACATCGAATTTTTAACTAAAGCAGCCGAAAATTCATCCCCATCCCCCCTTGCCCAAACAGACTTGGGCATCGCCTATATTGAGGGAGAATTAGTCGCTAAAGATATTAAAAAAGGTTTGTATTGGTTAGAAAAGGCCGCATCCCCCATTTCAGATAAAGCAAAACTTAGTCTAACTGAAGGAAACAGTAAATTTGACAAGCAATTAATGAAAAATGGCGTAGGTCTAGCTCAATATGTATTAGGTAAACTTTATCATCAAGGCATAGAGGTTAAAGCTGATTATGATAAAGCAATAAAATACTATGAAATGGCAAGCCAAAGTGATGATTTTGGATCTTACGATGCGCCGCAATATCAACTTTATCAACTCTATAAAAATAAAGTTAATAACCCCAAAATGGCTTTATATTGGCTTGAACAGAGTTTGGGGAATATGAAATATAATGATGAATGGGATGCAGCAACCGAGATAGTCGACTATTTTTTGGACGGAGGCCAGATAGATGGTTCAAAATCAGAACAACCTAATTACCCATGGGCAGCTAAATGGTTAATTGAATTTGTTAAAGGTCGATCACTTAAAGATGAGACTAGGCAAAAAATGGCTTTTCAACTAGCTTGGCTTTATTTAAACGGTTTAGGCGTTGAAAGGGATCCCAAGGAAGCGGCAACATATTATCATTTAGGGATGAACATTAATCCTGATGTTAATTTCGATATTCAATCGTCTAATGAGCAAACCCTGCAAGAGCAGTTTTTACTTAATGTAATTAAACCTATTTATGAAAATATCGATAATAACCAAACAATTGAATATAGTGCTTTTTTTGAAACAATTTATCCTGATAAATTTAAAAAAATACAAGCTAAACTCGATTATGCCAATAATCTTTATATTGAAAACGCCAGTAAAACCGTAGAAGCGATTTTTGGTGATAATTTAAAAGATGAACAAATTTTTTATGCTCAACTTGACAAAGAGCTACAATCCTATAGCGATTTAGAAGAATTCCCTCATACTTCTCCTTTGCTGGCATTAGCTCAACATCGTGGAATTGCTTATGGTTTTTATCGTGATGCTGAAAACCTTATGGGTAAGTCAAGCAATGAATTAATCAAGCTTTACCAAGCTGCATTGAAAATTGAGCCAAATAATCCAATAATTTTATACCGATTTGGTACGTTATATGATTTTATTCTTCAAGATACCAACACAGCAATATCATATTATAAGCAGGCCGCTGATTTAGGGGATGCAGTGGCAAATTATCGGTTAGGGGTAATTTATTATTTAGGCAAAAACATTGAGCAAAATTATCATGAAGCTTGGCGATATCTTGACTTGGCGGCAAAACAATATTATGTGCCAGCACAAAATTTTTTGATCACTATCGACAAATCACACCCTGAATTTGAATGGTTAACTACACAATACATTGAGCATCAGCAAACTTACCGTTCACCAACGGTAATGGTTGATGGTGAGGATTGGCTAAAGGTACAAAAGGCAAATAATCCGTCACCTAAAGTGATTTATCATCTTACAAAACATAATTCTGATCGTAATGGTCTAAAAACTTATGAGGGTTGCAAAGCCGCAATTGAGTTGGCAACACAGGGCAATACCTTGGCGCAGAGAGAATTAGTTAAACAATTAAATAAGAATTATTTTCTTTGTACACCAGAGCAAAATTTAATTTTTTCTTGGATTGATAGCATCTATAAGGATGATCAATATAAGCAATTCTTAAAATTGAAATACTACAAATTTACAAAAACAGATGAGCAATATCAAAAAGAGCTTAATAATTTAGCAGATAACCAAAATCATTATGCGATCATTGAATTATTGAATAATACTCAGAGATATTACGATTCAAGAGATGATAATTACCTTTCAAAAATCAAAATGTTGCTTAAGTCAGGTAATGTTAGTGCTGCCGAATTACTTATCAGATATTATACTTTAGATTCTTATTTAAATTCTGATTATCGTCAAATTCCCAATAGCATTTACCAACACACTAAAGCGATTTTATTAAGAAATGATTTAGCCGATTATGTTTCGGCATTGCCTGAACAGACTTATACCGAGCCGAAATATATTTATGCTGATAACATGCTTTCATCTTCTGATATTTATCAAATGTGGTTTGAACTTGCCGATATGCATGAGCAAGGTGTTGATATTCCAAAAAATAACATTTTTGCCTATGTTTGGTACAGTTTATTGGTAGAGCATAATCAAACCCAAGCATTAAATAAAGTACAAGAATTAAAAGCACAATTAACAGCAGAAGAATTAACAAAAACGAATGATAAACTTAATCAATACCGTAATTTATATCGTTTTCTTCCTTTAACCCATGTGGAATTAAACCAAGAATAGGTATGTTTAAGTTTAGTGAGTTAATATAGGATATTAGGGATGAATGATTCAATTATTATATCAAGCAAAACAACTTCCCGCTCAAAATTTTGGGTATTTGCTATAGTGTTATTAATATTAACAATAAGTGGCGGATATTATTTATGGCAGGAAAATAATCTTTCCATTCAATCATTTTTCCCCATCAAGGAAAAGGTGGTAAAAATTTATGATACAAATCAAGAACTTTATAATTCTAGAGGTCAAACCGTTGCATTTAAATGCATTGTATCGATCAAATATGGCGATAACCCAATAAGTTATAATTTTATTTCTAGCTATGATAATGAGCAAAAATTTCTTGAAAATTGTATACCACTATAAAACCAAATAACAATAAACACGGGATTTTGCCCGTGTTTTTGTTTCCAGAACTGAATAAAACACTCAACAACTAACCATTATTGCCCATGGCTGTCATCATGGTTTTCGGTATGAATAACGTTAATATAGCTAGGGATGGCTGGCGTATTAACATAAAAGAATGCCCATTGAATCCCGTCTATTTTTTTAGTTTGACGTAAATATTGTTTTAGTAATATATCGTCCTGAGAATCATCTTCTGATTGCTGATGTATATAATGATCAATAAACTCATTATATGTATCTTCATCAGTCGCTAAATATCCATTGTGATTTTCACAATATTGTTTATATAAATCGAATAATTTGTCGACAAAAACATTATATTCTTTTTCAATATCAAACGTTTTAGGATTACTATACCCCAAAGTCGCAAAAATCTTATCAGCAATAGCAGAACCGGATTTTGATTTTTTTAATGCAGAAGAGAATAAATAAGTTGGTAAAATAAAAAATAATCCCATAACAGCCATAAGAAGTAGCGAAAAATTATTTTTAGAAAAGGCCATTACTACAAAATAAAAGAAAGTAAATACCCCCAATCCTCCAGCACCAATAAGGAAAATACGCGGTAAAATAGGTATATTTAGTTTTGAATTGCCAGCTTCTGTTCCCTCTGTTGCATAAGGATGTAACCATAAAAGCTTATCGGCAGGACGGCGTAATGCATAAGCAAAATAGCTTCCACCAGCTAGTGGATCAACAACCGCCTCCACGTAGTCTCCCTCATTAAAAAAGGTTCGACAAAATGCGCCTTCAATCACCTTATCACCTAATTTACAGCAAAAATACTGCTCAATATCGGCTGTATCGTAATCAATTTTTTCAATTTTTGCTGAAGTTATTTTCATACTATTAGCCATAGAAACTAAATCTAAATGCCCTATTGTTAGTAAATTGACATCAGGGCGTCCAGCTAGTTTGCGAGCATTAAGATAACTTTCTCGCGTGTCATAGACCTCCAGATCGGTGATATAACCAGTAATAATTTGGTAATAATGGCTATCGCCTATATTCTGTTCCATATTTTTTATTCCTTATATTTATCTGTTGAATTATTTGTTATTTTTTGTTTCGTTCATCAATGACTTTAACCCAATTAGGTAAAGTTGGCGTTCTACAGTAGTAATTTGTTAATGCTTTAAATTCTTTGAATTTTTCAAAGTCCGGGCTCTGTGGATCGTTAAATATTTCAGGATCATTGATTCGATACAATTTTTTAAAGCGTTCCTTTTCTTTTTCAGAATCATATTTCCACGGTTTTTCATACCCAAAACAGGCATAAATTTGATTAGAAATAAAAGAGTATCCTCCTCCACCTATCAAAAAAGAAACAATAATTGCAATGATCCACCCCAAAAAACAGTATTTAAATATGTTAAAAATATAATTTAATGAACAATCGTTAACTAGTTCAATAATTAACAAAATAAGTAGGAAAACAACGGCAAATACCGTCATCAAAATAAAAATAACTTTTAAAAGTGGGAACGTTGTTAAACCAATATGTTGCGGGAAAATTATCGCATGTTGTTTCGGAATTCGTACGGCATAAGGCTGGTAAACATCATTTTTTTTCGGCTTAACAAGCATTTCAACATAATCGCCCTCATTAAAACCAATCCTGTTAAGCCTTCCCTCTACTTTTTTATTGCCGATCTGGCAACAAAAGCGTTGCCCCCTTAAAGGCGGACGACAACAAATAAAAAAGCAAATCAATGCTATAATTGAACAAAACACCGCATAAAAATCTTTTTCTATTCGATCCGTCATCGTCAGCTTAGTGCCAGTTTGTTGCGGATTTTTATCTACTTGTAAACAACTTACAGTTCCTTTTAATAAGTAAAAATCATTCCTCATTAACTCTATACCTTGTTGAATTTCATAATTAAAATACCAAATAATTTTATAGCATGATTAAGCTATTAACCACAATAAAAATTAATTCATTTAATATTTAACTCAAAATAAGTTACTTAATTTTGAATATTTATTCAAAATTATCAATTAAAAACAAAGTGTTGGATTGATTAAATTGATCCACTTTTCCTATTCAATCAGTTTGAGTATATAATAATCGCTTTGTTGATAAAACCGTCAAAATAGAGGTTGTGATGATTACCCATATTAGCCCATTAGGATCAATGGATTTACTTGCTCAGGCTGAAGTCGATATTTTAAAAAAGTCAGCAAACAGCGAGCTTTATCAATTATATCGGAATTGCTCATTAGCAACATTAAATGCCGGCAGCAAAACCGATAACACCAAAGATCTGTTAGATAGATTTAAGTCTTTTGAAATTAATGTGATCAGTAAAGAGCGCGGTGTTAAATTAGAATTAGTAAATGCCCCTGAAAGTGCTTTTGTTGACGGCAAAATCATCCGCTCTATTCAAGCCAATCTGTTTGCTGTATTACGCGATATTTTATTTTTAAATAGTCAAATTACTGCTATTAAAGAGTTAATAGAAAATATCAAGCTTGAAAAAGATCATTCATTTTATATTTCTAATCTTGTGTTTTCGATTTTACGTAATGCCAATGCGCTACATGTAGGCGAAGAGCCTAATTTGATCGTTTGTTGGGGCGGACATTCCATTAATGAAAATGAATATTACTATGCTCGCCAAGTGGGAATGCAATTAGGTTTACGTGAACTAAACATTTGCACTGGCTGTGGCCCCGGTGTAATGGAAGCACCAATGAAAGGAGCCGCGGTTGGTCATGCACAACAGCGTTATAAAGAGAGCCGTTTTATTGGCATGACTGAACCGTCAATTATCGCCGCAGAGCCCCCTAATGCGTTAGTCAATGAGCTAATTATTATGCCCGATATCGAAAAACGTCTTGAAGCGTTTGTGCGAATGGCGCATGGCATTATCATATTTCCAGGTGGACCAGGTACAGCCGAAGAGCTACTTTATATTCTGGGTATTTTGCTAAATCCAGCCAATAAACAGCAAACATTGCCGTTGATTTTAACTGGCCCTAAAGAGTGTGAAGCCTATTTCGCTTCTATCGATAACTTTATTCGTAGCACGTTAGGCGATGAAGCAACTAAGCTTTATCAAATTGTGATTGATTCGCCGGAACAGGTCGCTCGCATTATGAAAGAGGGTGTTAAGCACGTTAAATCTTCACGATTAAAAACCGGCGATGCTTATGGATTTAATTGGCTATTAAAAATCGATGAATCATTGCAACATCCTTTTGAGCCAACACATGCCAATATGGCGTCATTAAATCTTCATCGTGATCAACCGGTCGAACTGTTAGCCGCTGATTTGCGTCGTGCATTTTCAGGTATTGTCGCTGGCAATGTTAAAGAGTTTGGTATGAAGCAAATTGCTGAAAAAGGTCCTTATAAGTTACAAGGTGATAGCGAAATTATGAAACAAATGGATAATTTATTGCGTAGCTTTATTAAGCAAGATCGTATGAAGTTACCGGGCGGAACGGCTTATCAACCATGTTATGAGCTCTGTTATTAGTGCCTATTTGGTAACCTAACTTTAATACTCTATTTATGCCTTACCGCCAAGGTCGCTCAGTGGTAAGGCAATAAGTGTATTTTTAGCTAAAAATTACTTAAAATATCTAACACTTCTGATATTTTCTTTACCCCAAAAATTTGCATATTTTCTGGTTTCTTTTTAGGCATATTGGCAATCGGTACAATTGCTTTTTTAAAGCCATGTTTAGCGGCTTCTGAAATGCGTTCTTGTCCACTTGGTACGGGGCGAATTTCGCCACCAAGGCCAATCTCACCAAAAATCACAATATCTTGAGGTAAAGGCCGATTACGGAAACTGGACACTAAGGCCGAAATTAACGCTAAATCGGCACTGGTTTCAGTCACCTTTACCCCGCCAACCACATTAACAAAAATATCTTGATCGGCCATTTGTAATCCCCCATGCCTGTGTAACACAGCAAGCAATAACGCAAGTCGATTTTGATCTAAACCAACAGTCACACGTCTTGGGTTACCATACATAGAGTGATCGACAAGAGCTTGGATTTCAACGAGTAATGGGCGCGTGCCTTCCCACAGCACCATTACCGAACTACCAGGTAGCATTTCATCTCCACGACTTAAAAAGATGGCTGATGGATTACTAACCTCTTTTAAACCTTGTTCGGTCATGGCAAACACACCCAGTTCATTCACTGCACCAAAGCGGTTTTTGTGGCTTCGCAGTGTTCTAAAACGTGAGTCGGCATCACCATCCAATAAAATTGAACAGTCAATACAATGCTCAAGCACTTTTGGCCCTGCAAGCGAACCATCTTTGGTTACATGCCCAACCATAATAATGGCAATCCCTTTGGTTTTGGCAAAGCGTGTTAAATAAGCTGCTGTTTCGCGTACTTGTGCAACACTGCCGGGGGATGATTGGATATCAGTCAGATGCATTACTTGAATTGAGTCAATCACCATTAGTTTAGGTTGTGACTGATCGGCCAATAAGCATATTTGTTCAATGCTGGTTTCGGACAGCATATTTATATTATCAGCAGGTAACCCTAAGCGATGGGCACGCATCGCCACTTGTTGAAGGGATTCTTCACCAGTTACATACAGTGTATTCATTTGCGAAGAGAGCTTACTCATGGTTTGCAGTAACAATGTACTTTTACCCGCTCCCGGGTTACCACCAATAAGAATAGCACTGCCCGGCACAACACCCCCACCAAGCACTCGGTCAAATTCTGAAAACCCAGTCGAAAACCGAGGCAATGCCTCTAAACTGATTTCGGATAATTTCTGAATTTTAGCCTGTCCAGCACCACTACCTGCATAACCCGTTAACCGATCGTTACGCGATGATGTGCTAGCAAGTCTAACTTCAGTAATGGTGTTCCAAGCATGACATGAGCTACATTGCCCTTGCCAACGCGGGTAATCTGCTCCGCAATCATTACAAACATAAGCACGTTTTACTGCTTTTGCCAATTTAATCTCCTAACCTTCACTTAATAAGCTGGTGGATAAAATACACCATAATCCTGTTAAATCAGCATAATTAATACTAATTCGTGCTTTTTCGACCACTTTCGGTTTACCATGATAAGCGACTCCAAGGCCAGCAATACGGATCATCATCAAATCATTGGCACCATCACCAATGGCGACCGTTTGCTCAATAGGAATTTCCAATGATGCCGCTAGCTGTTGTAATGTTCTTGCTTTATATTTGGCATCAACAATTTGCCCTTTGACTTTACCGGTTAATTTGCCATGTTTAATCTCTAATTCATTGGCATAGCTATCAACTAGTTTTAACTTTTGCTTTAAGTGATCAGCAAAATAGGTAAATCCCCCCGACGCAATGGCAACATGCCAATTTTTTTTATGCAGTTCTTTTACTAAATAAGTCAGCCCCGAAGTCAGCGGTAAATTATCTTTGACTTGATCTAAAATAGCTTGATGTGCGCCTTTTAAGGTTGCCACTCGTTTGCGTAAACTGCTAGCAAAATCAAGCTCACCACGCATTGCTTGTTCGGTCACTGCGGCAACTTGTTCACCAACTCCTTGCAATTTGGCAAGTTCATCAATACATTCAATACCAATCGCTGTCGAATCCATGTCCATAACAAGTAACCCCGGGGAGCGTAGCGTGGGTAAATTATCGATTGGGGCAACATCAATACCTAATGCTAATGAAATCGATTTGGCTTTTTTAGGTATCACCCCTGCAATACGAACAATTTGGTAAGTTTTGATTTTCCATGATGAAACAATCACCATAGGCATGGCAAGCTGATCTTGGAATTTTGATAAGATGGTTTTATTTAGCTTTTTGCCATAAATAATCCAACCTGTTTTACCAGCATTATAATCCAATGGAACCACTTCACACCCATTTAATGAAAGCGGTAAACCTTGCCAATGTTGGATATTTTCAGGAAGATCATTGTAGGTAAGTATATAAGCCATATTAGGAGGTCTTCATAACATAAAATAAGCCCAAAATTTACCATAACTATTAAAGATTGTCCAAGTAAGGATTAAGTTGTTTCTTTACCCAATTTTATACTTAAATAATATGTTATATAAAACTTTTTAACAAAATAGATAAATCTATCGATTGCCTTTAATCATTCCACCGCGATACTGATATCGATCTTAAATATTCAACGCCCATAAACAAAGTTGCTCTAATATAGGCCCCAATTTTTCGCCCAATGGAGTTAATTTATAGACAACTTTTAAAGGGGGTTTATCACCAAAAACATGTCGAGTAATTAACCCATCTTCCTCTAATTTTTTAAGTTGTATACTTAATGTCATATCGGTAATATTAGGAATAACGGTTTTCAATTCGCTGAATCTTTTTTCACCAGAAAGCAAATAATAAATTATCACCCCTTTCCATTTTCCGCCAACTAAATCCATTGATAAACTAATAGGACAATAATAAGTTTTATTGTTATAACGTTTTAATGGTCTTTGTTCATCTATTTGCATTAATTCACCTAACTATCAAGTTTGATAGATATTGCTATAAGCTTATTTACGAATAAACTAATTAGAGTAACTATCATTTTAATAGCAAAAAAGGAAAAAGGAATCATTATGGCATTAATTATTTTAGGTCACCCTAACATTAAACAGTCTATCGCCAATAAAACAATTATCGAAACACTACAAGATAAAGTTGAGGATATTGAAATTTGCAATATTCACAATCTTTATCCAAACTATCAAATCAATGTGCAAGAGGAGCAAGCCGCATTACTCAGACATGACCTTATTATTTTACAATATCCAATGTACTGGTATAACATGCCGGCAATATTAAAAATATGGTTTGATGAAGTATTCACTTACCAATTTGCTTATGGCTCCAAAGGCGATAAATTAAAAGGTAAAAAACTATTACCAAGTTTAACTATAGGACAACAAGAACAGAATTATAAAAAATATCGCAACGATTTAATGGATAATTTATTAGAGCCCGTTAAAGTATCAGCCTTATATGCGCAAATGGAATATCTGCCACCAAGACTTTTATATGGTGTTTCACCAGAGGTTGAAGAAGTGCAAGCTAAAATAAAAACAAAAGCACAACAACACGGTCAGCAGTTAGTTGAAATTATAAACAAATATAACTAATAAAAATCAATATGATATTTATAATAATTAATAAATAATCATATTTCATGTTGTATCAACTCTGCTTTTTTAAAACCGCATAAAAGAAACCATCACCACCATTTTCAGTAGGTAAAAATTGTTTAAGTTCACCTTGTAATTTGGCGCTGGTGTTTTCTTGCAAAAAACGTTCAATTTGTAATTTATTTTCGTCTGGTAGAATTGAACAAGTGGCATAAACCAAAGTACCACCAGTTTTTAAATAAGACCAAATATTAGTTAAGATTGCATGTTGTAATTCAGTTAATTGTGCAATATCACTATCTCGGCGTAACCATTTTATATCTGGATGTCGGCGAATAACGCCTGTTGCAGAGCAAGGTGCATCAAGTAAAATACGATCAAAACATCGCCCTTTACACCAATTTTCGGGTGTTAGTCCATCCCCCACTTTCACTTCAGCTTGCTGTTTTAAGCGAGCTAAGTTTTCACCAATACGTTTTACTCGGCTAGGATCAATATCTACCGCCAAAACTTGCGCTTTTGGAGCAACTTCTAAAATATGCGTGGTTTTACCACCGGGAGCTGCACACATATCCAAAATGTGCTCACCATTTTGTGGAGCAAGTAAATAAGCAGCATATTGAGCAGATAGATCTTGTACTGTGACAGCACCTTCATCAAAATACGGTAATTTATTCACACCGACAGGCGACAATAATCGCAGAGCACTAGGTAACTCTGGAAAGCTATCGGATTCAATTTGTTGCTCAGCAAGTAATTGTTGGTAATCACTTACTGAATATTGGTTAAGATTAACTCGTAACCACATTGGTGGCTTTTGATTATTAGCATTAACAATAGCTTGCCACTGCTTTGGATAGGCTTGTTTAATTCGTGTTAACAACCAACTTGGGTGTAATGTTTGTTGGTTTTGTTGCTTACTGTCTTGTGTAAATGTTTGTTGTAATGAGGCTTGTTGGCGTAAAAATTCGCGTAGTACGCCATTTATTAATCCTTTAAGTTGTGTTTTTTTGAGTGTATTAACAGCATTGACTGTTTCGCCAACTGCGGCATGCTCGGGAATTCGGGTATAAAGAATCTGGTAAATCCCCACTAACAATAAATAGTGCAAAATTCTATTTTTACCGGTTAACACTTTACTCATTAAGGAGTGAATATAGAAATTAAGTTCTGGTAATACTCGCATCACACCAAAACAGATTTCTTGCACCAATGCCTTATCTTTATCGGCTATTTGATGACTTAAAGCTGTCAATGTCGCACTTAATGACTGACCTTCTTCCAGTACGTTAAAAATAGCTTGCGCACAAACTGCACGAATATTTTGGTGTGATTTATTATTCATAATGACCTAAATAACAACAATTATGTTGATTATAAAATTAATGATCCAACCCAACCCGCAATAAATAGCGGAATATTAAAATGGGTAAATGTAGGGATAACACTATCACGAATATGATCATGTTGCCCATCACTATTTAGCCCTGAAGATGTCGCTAAAATAGTATCTGATGGCGGTGATCCCGCATCACCAATAGCACCAGATGCACCAATTAAGCATACTGTGGCAATTGGCGAAAAACCAAGTTGTACACAAAGTGGTACATATACTGCAGCAATGATAGGGACTGTCGAAAATGAAGATCCAATACCTAATGTAATAACCAGTCCAATTAGCATCATCACAAAAGCTGCAATCACTTTATTACCAGCAAATAGTGCTGCACTATTAATAACTAAAGGTTCTATTTCATGAGTCTGTTTTAATACTTCGGCAAAACCTTGCGCTGAAATCATCACAAAACCGATCATTGCCATCATTTTAATGCCGTCAGTAAAAACACCATCAGCTTCACCCCATTTAATCGAACCCGATACAATAAAACAAATAAAACCAACTAAAGCACCTAAAATCATTGAACCAGTATAAAGTTGAACAGTAAAAGATAGAACAATCGCCAATAATGAAACAATAAGTGAACGCTTATTCACCTCTTTTAAAGTACCTTGATTCTTTTCTCCACGAATAATTTTATATTCTCTAGGCTTACGGTAGCTCACAAAGATAGCCCATAATAAGCCAATAAACATACCTAATGCAGGGATCGCCATGGCATGCATTACATTGACATGACTCACATCCATTCCCGATGCAGTAATATTTTTTAATAAAATTTGATTCAAAAAGATGTTACCAAAACCAACAGGTAAAAACATATACGGAGTAATAAGCCCAAATGTCATAATACAAGCAATCATTCGTCTATCGAGTTGTAATCGTGACATCACATATAAAAGAGGCGGAATTAAAAGTGGTATAAAAGCAATATGAATGGGAATGACATTTTGTGAGGAAACACTTACTAGAGCAATGATAATAATTAATAACCATTTAATACGCTTTTTAGCACTACTTGTTGTAAGCTGTTGTATTGCTTTATCTGCAAGTAACTCTGGTAAACCAGATTTTGATATCGCCACCGCAAAAGCACCGAGCATTGCATAAGAAAGTGCAATATTGGCACCATTACTGATACCTGTATTAAAAGCATCAATCGTTTCTTTTAGAGACAGATGACTAAATAAACCACCAATAAAAGCCCCAATAATTAGGCTAATGACCACATGAACACGACAAAGGGACAAAATTAACATACAAATTACCGCTATCACAACGGCATTTATCGACGAGAATAACTCAAGTATTGTATTCATAAATAGATTTTTAATTAATGAACAAAGTTCGTTATTCTAGGCGATACATGGTGAAAGTGCAATTGATAGTGTATACTCACTCTTTTTCAATAGAAGAAATCCTAAATATACAGTTGAAGAATTATTAAAAATAAAAAGCCCAAGAATAAAATAAACCCAGAGCAAATCTGGTTGTGGAGAATGGTTAATGAGAAATAATATCGACGGAAATTTTTTATTGATTGGTTTAATGGCATATCCTATTCGTCATAGTTTATCGCCACAAATGCAAAATACTCTTTATGCTAAAATGAATGTACCTTATGTTTATTTGGCGTTTGAAGTTGACCAAGAAAAACTCCCTGATGCAATTAAAGGGCTCCGAGCATTAGGTCTACGCGGTAGTGCAGTATCCATGCCCAACAAACAGCTCGTCTGCCAATACCTTGATAAACTAACTCCAGCCGTTGAAATGAGTGGAGCATGTAACACTATTTCAAATGATAATGGTGTTTTAACAGGTTATAACACTGATGGCATGGGTTACATGCGTATGCTCAAAGAAGCTAATATTGATGTGATAGGCAAAAAAATTACCATCCTTGGTGCTGGTGGTGCAGGCACCGCCATTGCGGTGCAAGCTGCTCTTGATGGCGTGAAAGAAATCGTGATATTTAATCAAAAAGATGATTGCTATACCAAAATAGAAGCAGTTGCGAAAAAATTGAATCAAAATACACAATGCCATGTGCGTGTTATCGATCTTGCCGACAATAAGCAATTACGCCAAGAAATAGCAACAAGTACTGTTCTTTGCAATGCAACAGGTGTCGGGATGAAGCCATTAGAAGGTCAAAGTTTAATTAACGATCCAACCATGTTACACTCAGATCTTATTGTGACAGACTGTATTTACTGCCCACGTAAAACAAAACTACTAGAAATGGCTGAACAACAAGGTTGCAAAACCTTAAATGGAATTGGCATGATGTTATGGCAAGGGGCTGCACAAATAAAAATATGGACAGGCGAAGAAGCACCAATCGAATATGTAAAAGAAAAAATGGGCTTTAACGATTAGTTCAACTCTATGTGATAACATTATATTAACTCATCTTATTCTATTGTTGTATTTAATATAATCCATAAAATAAAACCCTATAATAAAATTATCGACAATTAGCAGGAAATAAAATGAAAACAGTCACTATTAAACAACTTGAGATCGGTGTAGGCGCACCAAAAATTATTGTACCGATTGTTGGTAAAACTCAAGCAGAATTAATTGAGGAAGTTCAGTTTTTGCAATCAATTGATTTTGATGTTTTAGAATGGCGAGTCGATCATTTTAACCAAGTTGATGATATTCAGGCAGTTAAACAAGTCGCTAAAAAAATTGTAGATTTATTACCCAACAAACCACTTTTATTCACCTTCAGAACGATAAACGAAGGCGGAGTAAAACCTTGGGCATTATCCTCTTATATTCAATTGAATAAAGAAATGGCCTGTAGTGGACTTGTCGATCTGATTGATGTTGAAGTGTTTATTGGCGATGATTATGTAAAAGATATTATTGATGTGGCACACAAAAATCAGGTCTTTGTTATAGCTTCAAACCATGATTTTGAAAAAACACCGCCTAAAAATGATATCATCAATCGATTACGAAAAATGCAAGATTTAGGGGCTGATATTCCTAAAATTGCCGTTATGCCTAAAACCACGGATGATGTATTAACCTTACTGGCTGCCACTACCGAAATGAACGAGAAATACGCCACCAAACCGATTATTACTATGTCCATGGCGGGGCTAGGTGCTATTAGTCGTATTGCTGGTTCGACATTTGGTTCAGCAATGACCTTTGGTGCGGCTAAAAATGCATCAGCGCCCGGTCAATTGGATGTGAATCAATTACGATATATTTTAGAAGTATTACAACAAAACAAAAAGTTAATTCAATAACGACAGATTTTTCGAAAAGCTGTTAGTTATCTTAATAAATCAATAGATAATAATATAGATCAACATTAGCAATAAAAGCCAATTCGGTTCGTGGCGTTGATAGTAATAAACCGTTATAATACGACTATGTATCGTTATAATTTTGCTTTAAGTTGATCTAATCATATGGTCTAAAGATTACGCAAATTTACTAACGATTGGGTGATAACAAGTATATACTCAATTCATCGCTTTTTAAGTATATGAATAACGCAAAAGTATGAGGTTTATTTTTTTATGTTTTCTTGGTGGACTAAAGTCTATTTTTTTCTTATCCAACTTTTGATCAAACTTTTTGTTAAAAGTAAACCGATTCCTACTAATCCAATAACAGAATTAGGGCTTGATACTGCTAGACCAATTTTATATGTTCTACCTTACAACTCTCAAATTGATTTAATGGTAATTCGCTCCCTTTGTTTGCAATATAATTTACCTGATCCATTAATTGGTATCGATATTAACGGAAAAACTGTTCCTGCTTATATCTATATTGATAAAGGCCCCGGTATTTTTGCATCTAACCAACAAAGAAAAAAAGCTATTGGTATTTTAAGGGATTATATTTCTGCACATCAACAAAATCATGATCTTGATATTCAAATGTTACCCGTTTCGGTGATGTTTGGACGTCGGCCAGATAAAGAAGGTAAAAAAAAGCTATCACTACAAGTGCTTGGTGCAACTAGTAAATTTCTAAAAATTATCACATCAGGAAGAGACTGTTATACACGCTTTTCTCGTACCGTTTCGTTTAAAGATATTCATGTCGATAAACAAGATCTTTCAGTTTTAGCACATAAATTGGCCCGCGTTGCACGTATTCATTTTGCCAAACAACGTATGGCTTCAATTGGTCCTAAACTGCCTGTTCGCCAAGCAATGTTGAATAATTTACTCAAAAAACAAGCACTATCAGAAGCAATACAAGAAGAAGCCAAAAGTAAAAATATCACTCTTGATAAAGCAAAAAAAAATGCATTAGCTAATTTAAACGAAATTGCAGCTAACTTTTCTTATCATATGCTTAGAGTCACTGATTTTGTCCTTACTTGGGCGTGGAATAGGCTTTATCAAGGGCTCAAAGTAACCAATGCAGATCCCGTTCGCGAATTAGCTCAAAATGGACAGGAGATTGTCTATGTACCTTGTCATCGTAGTCATATGGATTACTTATTGTTATCCTATGTACTTTATCGACAAGGGTTAGTACCTCCTCATATTGCTGCAGGTATTAATCTAAACTTTTGGCCTGCCGGCCCTATTTTTAGACGATTAGGCGCGTTTTTTATTCGTCGTTCGTTCCGTGGTAATAAACTCTATACGTCTGTTTTTCGGGAATATTTAGCAGAGTTATTTATTCGTGGTTATGCTGTTGAGTACTTTATTGAAGGTGGGCGCTCACGTACAGGTCGGTTACTTGATCCTAAAACGGGTATGTTAATGATGACAATTCAAACATTACTACGTGGTGATGCAAGGCCTATTGCAATAGTTCCTGTTTATATTGGTTATGAACATGTATTAGAAGTCGCAACCTATGCCAACGAATTACGCGGCGCTAAAAAAGAAAAAGAGAGTTTATGGCGTACTATCAAAGCATTTTTAAAACTAAAAAAATTAGGATTTGGTTATGTTAACTTTGGTCAACCTATCCCACTAAATCAATTTCTAAACCAACACGTTCCAGAATGGCGAGATGCTATTGAACCAACTGGCACTCAACGTCCTCAATGGTTAACACCAACAACTAATTTACTTGCTAAGAAAATTATGGAACATATCAATTTATCAGCGGCAATTAACGCAATGAACTTATGTTGCTCAATATTATTGGCTGCGGACCAACGTGCTCTAACAAAAATTAGACTTGTTGAACATATTGATTATCTTTTAAAATTACTAAAAAAAGTCCCTTATTCACATTTAATTACTATTCCAGATCAGACACCCGAAGAATTATTTGAACACGCTAAAGATATGGGGAAATTCATTATTACCACCGACAAAGTTGGCGAAATGGTCGGTCTTACCACCGAACAAGCAGTATTAATGACGTATTACCGCAATAATATTCAGCATTTACTGATTATCCCTGCTATCGTAGCCAGAATTGTGCTTAAACATAACCATATATCATCTGACGAAATTTTAGAACAAGTAAAGTGTCTCTTCCCTTTAATCAAATCAGAGCTATTCCTTTATCATAATGATGAACAACTTACTGAATATGTGCAACAAATCATCACAACTTATATCGAGCTGAATTTAATTAACGATTCGACAGATAAGTTGGTAGTAAATTATTTAAAAATTTCAGGATTACAATTACTTGCTTCATCATCTAGAGATACACTGCAACGTTATGCTATTGCGTTTTCTTTATTACAAAAAGATCCAACAATCAGTCGAGCAACGTTAGAAAAAGAAGGCCGATTAATTGCCGAGCGATTATCTGTCTTACACGGTATTAATTCCCCTGAGTTCTTTGACAAAGGCGTATTTTCAACACTTGTTGCATCACTACGGGAACAAGGTTATCTAGATGATCAAGGTGACGAAAACGTACCAAAAATTGAAAAAATGAACGAAATCCTTAAACCACTTATTACCACTAGAGTAATGCAAACCATTGACGAAATTAACCCTTTAGCTAAGCAATCCAATAGCTAAGTTCACTAATTCAGTTTGCCCATTTATCCAAATGGGCAAATTTAGGCCAATAAATAGAGAATAAATTGATATAAAGAACAACTATTTTGTATAAAATTTGACCCATGTCAAATTTTCTGGATTCCTGTTTGTTTTTTCCTTTATTTCCATTTCATTAAAGATTATCATTATGAATAGTAAGGATGTTAATCGCTTCCAATAGAATAAATTAAAATGTAATGTCAGCTTTCTAAGGAGTCCATATGCTATTTAACCGTAGACAGTTCTTTAAGATCTGCGCTGGTGGTATGGCAGGCACAACAGTTGCCACACTCGGACTAGCACCGAATGTCGCACTTGCACAAACTCGCCAATTTAAATTACTCAAATCAAAAGAAACCCGTAATAACTGTACTTACTGTTCAGTTGGTTGTGGAATGCTACTTTATAGCCGAGGAGATGGTGCTAAAAATGCCGAATCTTCCATTTTTCATATTGAAGGCGATCCAGATCACCCTGTTAGTCGTGGTTCACTTTGTCCGAAAGGGGCTGGTGTTCTTGATTATATAAAAAGTGAAAATCGCGTTAAATATCCAGAATACCGTGCTCCGGGTTCAGATAAATGGCAAAAAATAAGTTGGGCTGATGCCATTGATCGCATTGCTCGTTTAATGAAAGCTGATCGAGACAAAAATTTTGTTGAAAAAAATGACAAAGGCAACACGGTTAATCGCTGGACTACAACTGGATGGCTTGTAACATCAGCTGCTAGTAATGAAACAGGTTGGTTAGCGTTTAAAGTTGCTCGCGCATTAGGAATGTTAAGCCTTGAAACTCAGGCACGAGTTTGTCATGGTCCTTCCGTATCAAGTTTAGCAGCCACTTTTGGACGTGGTGCAATGACCAATAATTGGAACGATATCAAAAATGCCAATGTTGTCATTGTCATGGGAGGTAATGCGGCAGAAGCTCACCCAGTTGGTTTTAAATGGGCAATTGAAGCCAAAATTAATAATGGTGCTGAGCTCATAGCTATCGATCCTCGTTTTCACCGAACAGCTTCTGTTGCTGATCACTATGTGCCTATTCGTTCAGGATCGGACATTGCATTTTTACTCGGTATTATTAATTATCTAATTACTCATAACGAAGTTAACTTTGAGTATTTAGTCACGCATAGTAATGCGAGCCTCATTGTGCGTGATGATTTCAATTTTGATGCCGATAGTGGGTTGTTTAGCGGTTATGACGCAACTAATCGCCAATATGATCAAACGAGCTGGGCATATCAAAAAGATGAAAATGGTTATGCACTTCGAGATAAAACACTCAGCCATCCTCGTTGTGTTTGGAATCTATTAAAACAGCATGTTAGCCGTTACACTCCGGAAATGGTAAATAAAGTGACCGGTAGCCCAATTGACGGATTTTTACATGTTTGCCGTTCTCTGGCTAGTACAAAGACCAATGATAGAGCGGCTACTTTTCTATACGCATTAGGTTGGACTCAGCATAGTTATGGTTCACAAATTATTCGCACTGCTGCAATGATCCAGCTTATATTAGGTAATATTGGTGTAATGGGTGGTGGCGTTAATGCACTTCGCGGCCATTCAAATATTCAAGGTTTAACCGATGTTGGTTTATTATCAAATCGCTTACCTGCCTATCTTGATTTGCCTAAAGAGTCTCAAGTTTCACTCGCTCAGTATTTGGATGAAAAAACACCAAAGCCGCTTGGTTCGAGCGAGGTGAACTTTTGGGGGAATTATCCAAAATTCTTTGTCAGCTTTATGAAGTCAATGTATGGCGATAAATCGACTAAAGATAATGACTGGGGTTTTGACTGGTTACCAAAATGGGATAAAACCTATGACGTTTTAAGATTCAATAAAATGATGCGTGACGGCCAAGCTAATGGATTTATTTGTCAGGGCTTTAACCCACTCGCTGCACTACCTGATAAAAATAGTGTCCGTGAAGGTTTATCTAACTTAAAATTCCTAGTTAGCATTGATCCTATGCCTACAGAAACCGCTGAGTTTTGGAAAAATCATGGTGAATCAAATGATGTGGATTCTAGCAAAATTCAAACTGAAGTCTTTAGATTACCATCTAACTGTTTTGCCGAGGAAAACGGAACAATAGTTAACTCCTCTCGTTGGTTACAGTGGCATTGGGCAGCAGCAAGACCTCCTGGCGAATCTTTATATGATCCTGAAATTATTGCACGTATCTTTTTGAGAATTAAAGAATTATACGCTGAAGAAGGTGGTGCCTATCACGAACCAATTGATAATTTAGTTTGGGATTATCAAAACCCTGAAGGTCCAGCGGCTGAAGAATTAGCTAAAGATTATAATGGGCGTGCACTTGCTGATATAACCGATGCAAATGGTAATGTGATCCTTAAAAAAGGTCAGTTATTGAGTGGTTTTTCTCAATTAAAAGCAGACGGTACAACCTCATCAGGTATTTGGATCTTCTGCGGTTCTTGGACTGAGCAAGGAAACCAAATGGCACGACGAGATCCAAGCGATCCGTCAGGAAAAGGGGTTCACTCTGGTTGGGCTTGGGCATGGCCAATGAATAGGCGTGTGCTTTATAACCGTGCCTCGGCAGATGAACACGGCAATCCATGGGATCCAAAGCGCGTTTTAGTCAAATGGAATGGCTCAAGTTGGGTGGGTAACGATGTTCCTGATTTTACAGCAACATTACCACCAAGTGCGGGAGCGGGTGCGTTTATTATGAATAATGATGGTTTAGGGGGATTATTTTGTTTAAATCGGTTAGTCGATGGGCCATTCCCTGAACACTATGAACCGTTTGAAACACCAATTACTAATAACCCTTTTCATCCAAATCAAATAAGTAGCCCAGTGGCTCGTGTATTTAAAGAAGACTTGGCGCGATTAGGCAATGCAAGTGAATTTCCTTATGTTGGTACTACTTATAGTATCACCGAGCATTTCCATTTTTGGACACAACATGCAAAATTAGCGTCAATCACTCAACCAGAACAGTTTATTGAACTGAGTGAAAATTTAGCCAATAAAAAAGGTATTAAATTAGGCGATACAGTCAAAGTAACGTCACACCGAGGCTATATCAAAGCTAAAGCTGTCGTAACAAAACGTCTTCCGACATTAACTGTTGATGGTAAAGAAATCGAAACTATTGGAATTCCTATTGTTTGGGGGTTCACAGGTCAAACGAAGAAAGGATTTTTGGTGAATGAATTAACGCCTCATTTAGGTGATGCAAATTCACAAACGCCAGAATATAAATCATTCTTAGTTAATATCGAAAAAGTGACCAGCGCAGCATAAGGAAGAGTAAATTATGTCATTACAAACACAAGATATTATTCGTCGCTCTGCAACCAACACATTAACGCCAGCGCCACGAGCACGCGATTATCAACAAGAAGTAGCGAAGTTAATAGATGTCACAACATGTATAGGCTGTAAAGCTTGCCAAGTAGCTTGCAGTGAATGGAACGATCTGCGGGCCGAAATTGGTAATACCGTCGGCGTGTATGATAATCCAGCAGATTTAGAGCCAAAAGCATGGACAGTAATGCGTTATTCCGAAGTTGAAGTTAACGGTAAATTTGAATGGCTTATTCGTAAAGATGGCTGCATGCACTGTGCTGATCCTGGCTGCTTAAAAGCTTGTCCATCAGAAGGTGCGATCATTCAATATGCTAATGGTATTGTTGATTTTCAATCTGAGCATTGTATTGGTTGCGGTTATTGTGTTGCGGGTTGCCCGTTCAATATTCCTCGAATTAGTAAAGAAGATAATCATTCGTACAAATGTACTTTATGTGTGGATCGTGTGGCTGTCGGACAAGAACCTGCTTGCGTTAAAACCTGCCCAACTGGTGCGATTCACTTTGGTACTAAGCAAGATATGATTCGTCATGCTGAAAATCGAATTGTAGATTTGAAAAAACGTGGTTTTGAACATGCAGGCCTCTATGACCCGCAAGGGGTGGGGGGAACTCATGTGATGTATGTTCTTCATCATGCAGATCAACCTGAGCTATATCATGGCCTACCGAAAGATCCTAAAATTAGTGAAATCGTCAAATTTTGGAAAGGTATTTGGAAACCGTTATCTGCAGCTGCATTTGTGGCAACATTTGGAGGCTTACTTTTCCATTATATGGGGGTTGGTGCAATTGAAGTGGATGAAGATGACATTGAACAAGAAAAGGAAGTTGATAGGCAAGCTCGAAAACGCCTAGGCTTACCTGTTTTTGGTCGCAAAGATAGTGCTAATTTATCACAACAGGAGAATCACCATGAATAAAAAAGGGATGATTTTAAGAACACCACTTATTGTCCGCTTCTGCCATTGGTGTATGGTCTGTCTGTTTATACTTACCGCACTATCAGGCTTATCACTATTTTTCCCATCAATTAAATTGTTTGGGTTAGTGCTTGGCACACCGCAATTAGTAAGAGCATTACATCCGTTTTTAGGAGGTATTGTTTTTATATTACTCATGTTTATGTTCTTAAAACTTGCTCATCATAATATTCCAAATAAACAAGATATTTTATGGATAAAAAACTTTAAAAAAGTGATTATGGGCAAAGAAGAAGGTATTCCAATTGGTAAATACAATGTTGGTCAGAAGTTTCTATTTTGGTGCATTATGAGTTTAATTTTGGTCTTGTTTGTTACAGGAATCATTATGTGGCGCCAGTATATTTCGGACTATTTTCCTGTACCAATTGTTCGTATAGCAATATTCTTTCACTCGCTTGCCGCTATTGGCTTAATTCTACTTGCTATTGGTCATGCTTATATGGCAATTTGGGTTAAAGGCTCAATTAAAGGAATGATAACAGGTTACGTATCACGTGCTTGGGCACGGAAAAATCATTCCGCTTGGTATGAAGAAGAAATGGAAAAAAGTTATCAAGCAGAATTAAATGCTAAAACTGAATCCGAGCCAAACAAAGCTACCGCTAAACATGACATCGAGAATGATATTGAACATAAACCTATTTAACCATTTTTACCGCTGAGCATACTATCAGCGGTATCATGCTTAATGGTATAGAGGCAATAATCAGCTAAATCACAATCAATGAGAATGTACAATGAGTATAAAAATAATTCCACAAAAACAACTTGAACAACAAGCATCAAACTCAGTGATTAGGCAGATCCCATTACTTTTTTTTCCATCACCCCAAAATATTTATGCTCATCGAGCAAAGCGTTTAAAAACATTGGCGACCAATAACCCGTTTAATGATTATTTAAGTTTTTGCGCCCAAATTGTCGAACAACAAGCTAATTTAGCCATACAAAACTCAGTTAATGTGGACTTGTCTCACCTTCTAAATGATAAATATCCACCATTAAGTTTAAACAACCTCCCTTTGTCCAACGTTTGGCAAGAATATCTTAATAACTTATTAAGTTCGATAACTGCAACGACCGAACAAATAGCATTAGTTATTGAGCAACTTAAACAAAATACTGCCCAACAATTACACGATAAAGCACTGCATTTACTCAATGGTAAGTTTGATTGCGTAGACGGTAACGAAGCCCTATTTATTTGGTCAAGCTTATCGGTTTATTACAGCCAGCTAGCAAGCCAAATCAAAGGTAAAGCAATAGCAGAAAGTACAGATAAAAACTATTTATGCCCCGTATGTAACAACATGCCCGTTGCCAGTATCATCCAATTAGGTAGTAACAATGGTTTACGCTATTTGCATTGTAGTTTGTGCGAAAGTGAGTGGTATGTACCTCGAATCAAATGCACAACTTGTGATAATATGAAAGATATCCAATACTTTTCGCTTGACATAGAACTATCCGCCACAAAAACAGAATGTTGTGATGCTTGCCATAGTTATTTAAAAATCCTCGATCAAGATAAAGATCCACACATTGAGGTCATTGCCGATGACATTGCCTCGTTGATATTAGATATCAAAACAGAAGAAGAAGGCTTTGCCAAAAGCGGAATGAATCCTTTTATATTTGCTCAATAAAAAGTGTATATAACACTATGATTAATAAATAGTTTACGATGGCCGTATAGCAATTTTATTAACAATAATCATTAATTCATAAAATACAACTTAACTTTTCTAATGAATAAGGCTACAATAAAACTATTGTACTAGTTTATGAGTGTGTTTTATGAAACGTTTTATTTTATTAATAATAATGGTATTGCTTACGCCTTTTTACAGTTTTGCTGATACAATGAAAAATGTTGCCATTACGGCAATTGTTGAACACCCATCATTAAATCAAATTCGTGATGGTGTTAAAGATGAACTAGTAAACAGCGGCTATAAGTTAGATGAAAATTTGACTGTACAATATAAAAGTGCACAAGGAAGTAGCGCAAATGCAGCTCAAATTGCAAGGCAATTTACTACAACAAAGCCCGACGTTATTGTGGCAATTGCAACACCAAGCGCACAAGCAACCGCTGCTGCAACTAAGCACATTCCTATCGTCTTTGCTGGTATTACCGATCCAATAGCGGCTAAATTATCTAAAGATTGGCAGCCAACAGGTACCAATATTACAGGGGTATCTGATTACCAAGAAATAGGTCCACAAATTGATTTCATGAAAAAAATCGTACCTAACGTTAAATCGATCGGTTATATTTATAGCCCGAGTGAAATTAACTCAACGGTTGTGCTAAGACACCTTCAAACTTTATTAACAGAACAAGGGATCGCCCTTTTTGCTGTACCCGCTCAAAGAACAGCAGATATTTCAACAGCGGCAGCTTCTTTAAAAGGTAAAGTTGATTTGATCTATACCACAACGGATAATAATGTTGTTTCAGCCTACGAATCTTTAGTCAAATTTGCCAATGAAAATAAAATTCCCCTTTTAGCCTCATTTCCTGATGCCATTGAACGGGGAGCGGTTGCGGCATACGGCATGAGTTATTATGATGTGGGTCGTCAATCAGGTAAACTTGTTGTACGTATTTTAAAAGGTGAAAATCCAGGGAACATAGCCCCAGAAATAGGACAAGCCCTACGCCTTGTCATCAATACCGATGCAGCTAAAAAACAAGGCATCACATTAACACCAGAAGTCATTCAATCAGCAGATAAAGTCATTGGAAATCATTGAATAAAATAAATTAACAGCCTTGTTTAATTAAGTAGACAAGGCTCTCAATACGGCAAACAACCACTCCTAATCAGCAAACATTACTGACAGCCAACTTTAATTCAACAATAAAATAATCCGTTACAACATCTTTTGTTTAATAATAACAATCATCCATAATTGTAATGAAATGTTTACACATAATATTTTTACTCTAGAAAATTATCTAATTTTGCTTTATAGTAACTCAATATTTAACTTATATGTAAAAAAAATATTACAGGAGCATTTTATGATGCGTAATTCTATTATTAAGTTTTGCATACTAATGAGTTTATCATTAGTAACATTTTGTTCTTTTGCTGAGTCTAAGACGGAACAAAAATTTGTAGCCATTACGGCCATCGTTGAACACCCTGCATTAGACAATGTACGCAAAGGAGTTGAAGATGAGTTAAAAGATAACGGTTATATTAATGGCGAAAATTTAAAATTACAGTTTGCTAGCGCGCAAGGAACTAGCGCAAATGCGGCACAAATTGCCAAACAATTTGCTGCCAGTAAGCCTGATGTTATCGTCGGTATTGCAACCCCAAGTACACAAGCTTTAGTTGCCGCAACAAAACGTACTCCTATCGTTTTTACAGCGGTAACAGATCCTGTTGCAGCAAAATTAATCCCGAGTTGGGAAGCATCAAAAACAAATGTAACAGGTGTTTCAGATGCCTTGTCTCTTGATTCTCAAATCGACATGATGCTAAAAATTAAACCTGATACTAAAAATATCGGTTATATTTACAGTCCAAGTGAAGTAAATTCTACAATTGTACTTAAAGAGTTACAAACCGCACTTGAAAAGCGCAATATAAAAATTACAGCAGTACCAGCACCACGAACATCAGATATATCAACCGCTGCTCGAAGTTTAAAAGGTAAAGTTGATTTAATCTATACTACAACAGATAATAACGTGGTTTCGGCTTATGAAGCTTTAGCAAAAGTGGCAAACGAAAGTAAAATTCCTCTAATTGCGTCAGATCCTGATTCAGCAGAACGAGGGGCAATTGCTGCTTTAGGTATGAGTTATTATGATCTTGGACGACAAGCTGGTAAAATTGTTATCCGCATACTTAATGGCGAAAAACCAGGAGATATTCCCCCACAAGTGGGCAATATCATTCAACTCACAATTAACAAAAAAGCAGCTGAACGACAAGGTGTTACCTTATCTGAAGAGGTATTAAAGTCAGCCGCAAAAATTGTTGAAAAATAATTTTTAATTTTTACTCTTTTGTCATTAAACCGCCAATCTTGGCGGTTAACTTTAACGGATTTTTTTAATGTCTTTTGAATTTTTATTAGGCTCAACCGAAATTGGCCTTATTTATGCACTGGTTAGCTTGGGTGTATTTATATCATTCCGTTTACTAGATTTTCCTGATCTTACTGCTGATGGAAGTTTCCCTCTGGGTGGGGCGGTATGTGGAGTTTTTATCTATATCGGCGCTGATCCTTGGATTGCGACATTCCTTGGCATGTTTGCAGGTTGCCTTGCTGGTGCCATGACAGGATTTTTATATGTAAAACTAAATATATTACAACTACTTGCTAGTATTATTGTGATGATGGGACTTTACTCAATAAACCTAAGAATTTTAGGGGTTGGGCACTATGTCATGAACGAAGCGAATAGAATTGTAGGTACACCAAACCTATCATTGCTGGGTTCTGATACGATTTTCTCATCACTTCCTTTTGATGAATCTATTGCACAATACTTGATAATATTAGGGTTTGTAATTGTATTTTGGATATTACTAAATCTATTTTTAAATACTCAAAAAGGACTTGCCTTAAGGGCGACTGGAACTAACCAACGAATGGCAAAATCCCAAGGCATACCAACCGATGGCATTATCATTTTGGGAATGGCGATCTCAAATGGTTTAATTGCGCTTGGCGGCTCGTTATTTGTACAGACGCAAGGAAGTGCCGATATTACTATCGGTGTTGGCACTATCGTTATTGGTCTGGCATCAATTATACTCGGTGAAAGCATCTTCCCAACAAAACGAATTTGGTCGATTATGTTTGCGATCATTTTGGGCTCTATTTTGTACCGTTTATTTATTGCTTTTGCATTAAGTAATGAATCCCTAAAAAGTATCGGTGTTGGAACAGAAGATCTAAATATTATCACCGCATTATTAATGGTATTAGCGCTTGTTTTACCCAAACAACTAAAAAAACTCTCGAAAAACAGAGGAAAGTAAACATGATTAAAGCAGAACAATTACAATTAACCTTTAATCAAGGTACTCCGATTGAAAATCATGTATTGCGAGGGTTAAACCTTAACATCAGTGAAGGAGAATTTGTCACTATCATAGGCAGTAACGGTGCAGGTAAGAGCTCGTTACTCAATGCAATTAGTGGTGATTTACTGACTGATTCTGGTCGTATTACGATTAATGATAAAAATGTCACTCGTTGGCCAGCATGGAAACGAGCCGGTATGGTTGCACGAGTATTCCAAGACCCGATGGTTGGAACTTGTGAAAATTTAACGATAGAAGAAAACCTAGCAATTGCTTATAACCGAGGTCATAAATTCACATTATTCCCAGCACTTAACCGTAAAGCACGATCGATCTTTAAAGAAAAGCTAGCAACATTAAACCTAGGCCTTGAAAATCGATTAACGGACATGATGGGGCTGCTTTCTGGTGGACAAAGGCAAGCTGTTAGCTTATTAATGTCAACGTTACAACCGTCTAAAATACTACTTCTAGATGAACACACGGCTGCACTGGATCCTAAAACCGCACAATTTGTTTTAGATTTAACCGATCAAATCGTTTCACAAAACAAATTAACAACAATGATGGTAACCCACTCAATGAAACAAGCCTTAGAATATGGCACCCGAACTGTCATGCTTCACCAAGGCCAAGTAGTACTTGATGTATCGGGTGAAGAGCGCGCTAAATTAACCGTTACCGATCTCTTAGCCATGTTTGAACAAACACGTGGTGAAAAAGTCACCGATGATGCTTTACTTTTAGGTTAATGATCATAAAAAGCAATATTTCTGATAGAAATATTGCTTTTGAACTCTTGTAATCAGTTCCATTACAGCTTAATCTTTTGTTGCTTGCAGTGGAATATTTCCTAGACCTAATTTATTGAGCTTATCTATATAAAATTGCTTCATGTCACTCCAACGATAATAAGGATAATCCGCTGATTTTATAGGTAGATGCACTTCACGTTCGTTCAATAATACTTTTACTAATATAGGCTGATTTGCTTGTTTACTTTTATAAAAAATCCATTGAATATTGGCACCCATAGGAATAATTTTATCAGCTTGCCAAACAGAATAATAATCAAAAATTGAATCAGCAGTAGTAGCTGCACCTTCAATTTCAAGTAAAGTAGCTAAAGGTGAAACAGTTTCAGCATGAGCGAAACGTAAATTAGCATCAATATTATCATTTGCTATAGCAATATCAGCAGTATTTAGCATATCCCACAACAAGGGTGCTGCAATTTTTATTTGGATACCATTTGCATCAAAAGCAGGGCCGATTTCCAGATAATTTTTAGCCGAAACAACTGTATTCAACCATGCATTTTCATCACTCGAGAAATACGGATTAAAGTCAAGGCTATTATCCTTTAATACTTGAGGCGAAAATGCCTGTAACTCTTGATATAATTGATAAATCGAAATCACAAAATCCCGTGTTTTTACTGATGATTTATCGACGACCTCAATACCATTATCTAACTTTTCGATAAAATCATGAGTAAAGATTTTTTTTACTACTCCTTCACTTATTTGCTCTGTTTTAGAAGCCATTTCTACCGATTTCACCGCATTTTTAACTGCTTTACTGTGTTTATATTCATCATAAGCAGGTGAATAATCAAAAAAACGCAATAAAATTTGCTGATCTTCGGGTTGCTGAGTGACTTGGATATCTGGATATTTAGATTTGAAAGATTCAACAAAAATTTCTGCGGTTTCTTTTGCTCGTGGTGAGCGAGATGAAACGACATCAATTCTCTTTCCTTTAAAAACAGTTGGATTATTCTTTTGCATACGCTGGCTAATCAAGGCAATATCTTTACGACCAAGATCAGTAAGCTCACCATAATGATGTTTATTTAGTTCAGTAATACGTCTTATTTGCTTAAATAAATCCTTTCCAAGGTCTGTCAATTGATCTTGCTTTTCAGCCATTAACAAAATTTGATAAGCAATATCTTCATATTTTGGCTTACTAATATAACGAGAGCCATGTCGCCCAACATGATCAATGTAAAAAGCCATATACCCTGTTGGTGCTGGTGTAATTTTTTGCCCAACATCATATTGATAAGCAGTTTTAGACCCCACAATCATTATTTGTTGAGCAAAACTTATAGAAGAAAACGCATATAAAAAAATAGTAAACAATTTACGAAAATGTACCATAATCATATGTTTTTCTCCCATTGCCATTGAAATAAACAACCTAATATATCATTAAAAAGAGTCTAAATATCAATATTTACATTGTAGATTAACATTAAAAAGTAGCTTTAATTAAACTCTATCTATAAATAAATTTCACAAAAAAAGATGATTATTTTCATAACACTCTTTTATTTTTCGTAAAAAAGATTATCTTATTAGTCACTCAACACAACTTCCCTTTAATTGATTAAACACAATGAAATTATATGGCCTTTCTGGTACCAAAATTAGCTGTGCACTGATATCAGCATGTATAAATACCCCTTACAACATCCCCCGTTTTATTAAAGACTTAATAGCTGGCATAACCGTTGGTATTATTGCTATCCCACTTGCAATGGCATTGGCAATCGCTAGCGGTGTACCACCACAGCATGGCCTATACACAGCCATTATCGCGGGTTTGGTGATTGCATTAACGGGTGGCTCTCGTTTTAGTGTTTCTGGCCCGACAGCAGCATTTGTGGTTATTTTATACCCGGTGTCATTACAATACGGATTATCTGGATTACTAATCGCTACCTTATTGTCGGGTATATTTCTTATTTTTATGGGCATGGCTCGATTAGGTCGATTAATAGAATATATTCCACTCCCTGTTGTATTAGGCTTCACTTCGGGCATTGCCATCACTATTGCCACCATGCAAATTAAAGATTTTTTTGGCTTAACGCTCGAACATATGCCTGAAAGCTATATTAGCAAAGTCATTGAATTAACAAAAACTCTACCAACTATCAATATCGCTGACACCATTGTTGGATTTGTCACACTGATGGTATTAATTGCATGGCCAAAGCTTAAAGTAAAAATACCGGGGCACCTACCTGCACTCATTGCTGGTGTGATTATCATGTTTATTTTTAATCAATTTGGCTACCAAATTGAAACAATTGGCTCACGATTTACCTACACAATGGCTGATAATACCATAGGGCATGGTATTCCATCAGTGTTACCAGAATTTTCTGTACCGTGGCTTCATACCGAATTTAATTGGGATTGGTCAATGCTCACAGCCCTATTACCTATTTCGCTGACCATGGCAATGTTATGTGCAATTGAATCGTTATTGTGCGCAGTAGTATTAGACGAAATGACACACACCAAACACCACTCAAATAGTGAACTTATTGGCCAAGGTTTAGGTAATATCATTGCCCCATTTTTTGGTGGCATATCAGCAACAGCAGCCATCGCAAGATCGGCAGCAAATGTCAAAGCGGGTGCGACCTCCCCTATTGCTGCTGTTTTGCATTCATTGGTTGTGTTACTTGCACTTATTTGCTTTGCACCAGTGTTATCATTCATTCCACTATCAGCGATGGCGGCTTTATTACTTATAGTGGCATGGAACATGAGTGCAGTTCAACGCGTCATTTACATCATTAAATGCGCCCCCAAAGACGATATTTTAATTATGTTTATTTGCATGTCGCTAACGGTACTATTTGATATGGTGATTGCAATTACAGTTGGAATAGTGCTTGCATCAATTCTATTTATGCGCCGTATAGCTCGAATGACCCGCTTAGTTGAACTAAACCAAGGCAACGATAAAACCCTTGCATTACGAATTAACGGCCCACTCTTTTTTGCAGCCGCTGAACGTACTTTTTCAGAAATATATCAAAAAATAAATGGTTATAAACACATTGTATTACAATGGGATGCTGTGCCTATTCTTGATGCTGGTGGGCTCAATGCTTTAATACACTTTATTGATGAACTCCCTGAACATGTCGATTTATCGATTTGCGAGTTGCAATTTCAACCATTAAAAACTCTTGCTCGAGCCAAAGTAGTGCCAACATCTAACAAAATCATGTTCTATTCAACATTAGAAGAAGCACTGAAAGATAAAGATTAATTTTAAATTTAGTCTTATCATATTTACTAATTTATTGCACAGTCAAATTTTCAACAAAAATAACGACTGTGTAATAAATTAAAACTTCAAGACCTTTCTTTTTATTTTCTAATCACTATTAGCAAGCGCATAGGTTTTAAAAAATTTTAATTTAAAACCCAAAATTAACTTATAAAAACAGGGAAATAACATGATATCTAACGAAAACAATCTACAAAGCCTTAAACAAAAATCAAGTTGGTTTATTTTAATCGGTGTTATTTTAATTGTATTGGGGTGCTTAGCATTAGGTTATCAGTTTATCGCTACCGTCTTTTCTGTCTATTTTATTGGTTCATTAATATTAATTGCAGGAATTGCTCAAGCGTTACATTCATTTAATATTAAAAGCTTTGGCCAATCGGCTTTATGGGCAGTAATGGGGATTTTATATATTGTGATTGGCTTGATGTCGTTTTTCCAACCGGTTGCGGTTTCATCAGCTTTAACGTTAGTCATTTCATTCTTATTACTGATGGGCGGTTTTACTCAATTATTTGCAGCGCTAAATAATCGCAATTTGCCTCGCTGGGGATGGATTTTAACCTCTGCCATTATTACACTTATTTTAGGCTTTATGATTATCATGGGGTGGCCATATGACAGCCTTTGGGTATTAGGCATGTTTTTAGGTATTGACCTTATCTTCCAAGGTTGGGCTTATGTTGTTATCGGTTTTGCAATTAAAACGGTGAATGAAAAATAAATCACCCTATTGCTCACAATCAAGTGGCGACACTTTTAGCTGTCTGGTACGGTTACTACTTATTGTGAGCACTCATTGATGAACATAATAGATTAATTGTAAAAAACAACGCGCCCAAATCCACTACTTGTAGCTTTTATTGGTTTTTGCTTTAACTTCTTGCATTGACTGCAAAATTCGATGATAGTTATCTAACCTTGATTGAGCAATTTCACCATCTTGCACGGCTTTTTGTAATAAACATCCTGGTGTGTCAAGATGATTACAATCACGAAAGTGGCAACCACCTAAATAATTATTAAATTCTTTAAAACCACTAATCACTTGCTCCGGCTCTAAGTGCCATAAACCAAATTCACGAATGCCCGGCGAATCAATAATATCGCCACCATTTGGTAAATGGTAAAGCTTTGATGAGGTTGTGGTGTGTTGACCAAGTCCTGATATTCCCGAAATATCCCCAGTCATTGCTGATTGTGATTGATCAGGTAACAATAAATTAATAATACTTGATTTACCCACACCTGATTGCCCAACTAAAATAGAAACCTTACCTTGCAAAGCATCTTGCAATACCGCAATACCTTGTTGGTGCTGGCATGAAACATACAACACTTGATAACCAATTTTGGTATAAATCGCCAATTGTTTTTCAACTTCAGCGCGTTGCTCATCATTGAGTAAATCAATTTTGTTTAAAACAATAATGGGTTGTATATCGGTACTTTCACAAGCCACTAAATAGCGATCGATAATATTTAGTGATAGTTCTGGCAAGACAGCCGAAATAATCACGATTTGATCAACATTTGCGGCAACAGGTTTAACACCATCATAAAAATCAGGGCGAACAAGCTCAGAGTGCCGAGGATGAACCGCTTCAATGATGCCATTGGTGTTTGGCTCTAAACTTTCGCGCCACAAAACTTTATCGCCAGTGACTAACGACGGTAACGTACGCCGAATACTACAACGATAAATAAGGCCTGCATCATCTTCGACATCAGCCGATTTACCAAAACGACTTATCACCACACCATCACGAGGGGATGAAAAATTTGATAGACTTTCATCTTGTTTTATAGCTAATCGTTGCTGGTGTTTTGCCGCTACACGCCTTTTTTGATTATTGGAGAGTTGATTTTTTGCCATAGCACTCATTTTTTACTAAAACAGATTGTCAGTTATGCTACACTACTCAGTATCAAAAAGAAAATTTCTATCGCAAATTATGAGCAAACAACCACAAATTAACAATAGTAATCTTATTTGGATCGATCTTGAAATGACAGGACTTAATCCAACCACTGATCGCATTATTGAAATTGCAACCATTGTTACCGATTCTAATTTAAATATCCTTGCTGAAGGACCGGTCATTGCCGTTCATCAATCTGATGAGCAATTAGCTTTAATGGATGAGTGGAATCAAAATACTCATGGCAAATCAGGACTCATTGAGCGTGTTCGTACAAGTACCATTAGCGAACAACAAGCCGAACAACAAACCATCGAATTTTTAAAACAATGGGTACCTGAAAACTGCTCACCAATTTGTGGTAATACTATTGGGCAAGATCGTCGTTTTTTATTTAACTATATGCCTAATTTAGAACGTTATTTCCATTATCGTTATTTAGATGTCAGCACAATTAAAGAATTAGCTAAACGTTGGAAACCAGAAATACTAAAAGGAATTAGTAAACAGAGTTCGCACCAAGCGCTTGACGATATTCGTGATTCGATTGCCGAACTGGTTTATTACCGCGAGCACTTTTTTGATCTAACCCAATAATTAGCATGCAAATTTTATATACTGTTTTATTATATTTGATTCAACCCTTGGTTTGGCTAAGGCTACTTTGGCGTAGCTGTAAAGCGCCTGCTTATCGTAAGCGTTGGCTTGAACGCTATGGTTTTTGCCAAAATAAAGTTGAACCTAACGGTATTTTACTTCATGCCGTATCAGTGGGGGAAACGATTGCCGCTATCCCACTAATCAAAGCATTGCAACAACAATATCCTAATTTACCTATCACTGTGACCACTATGACGCCAACAGGCTCGGAGCGAGTGAAATCATCATTCGGTGATAGCGTTCATCATGTCTATTTACCTTATGATTTGCCTTGCGCAATAAATCGTTTTTTAAAAACAACTCAGCCAAAATTAGTGATTATTATGGAAACTGAGCTTTGGCCTAATTTTATTGGTCAGTGTTACAAACGAAATATTCCGCTGATTCTTGCCAACGCCAGATTATCAGAACGATCAGCTAACCGATATCGAAAACTAGGACGCGCGATTAGCCATTTACTATCAAAAATTAGCACCGTTGCCGCACAAAATAAACAAGACGGAGAGCGTTTTGTGTCATTGGGTTTGCCAAGTGATCATTTAGCCATAACCGGCAGTATTAAATTTGATATTGATTTAACGGCTCAACAGCAGCAAAAAATTGCAATGCTAAAACAACAGTGGCAATTAAACCGCCCTGTTTTTATTGCTGCAAGTACACATAGTGGCGAAGATGAAATCATCTTGTCTGCCTTTGAACGATTATTACAAACATACCCCGATTTGTTATTAATTCTTGTCCCCCGCCACCCAGAACGCTTTAAAACTGTCGAAAAATTAATTAATGACCGCGGGTTAAATTATATCAACCGCAGTAGCAACCAAGTTCCGACTCAACAGACGCAAGTTATTTTGGGCGATACAATGGGAGAGTTAATAGAACTTTATGGCATGGCCGATATTGCCTTTGTTGGTGGTAGTTTAGTGAAGCATGGTGGGCATAACCCATTAGAGCCAGCACTTCACCACATCCCAATCATTAGTGGCGAACACTTTTTCAATTTTAAAGTTATTTGTGAACAGCTCATTTCAGCTAACGGGATGATCACTTGTGCTAGCTCAGCAGACGCTCTTTATTCAGCGGTTAATACGCTTTTGGCAAATAAAAGTCATAGTCAGCAAATTGGCGAACAGGCATATCAAGTATTAAAACAAAATCAAGGTGCACTGGATCGGCTGCTTAACATTATCAATCATTATCTTTGCGCAAAATAAGGATTGCTTGTGGAAAAAAAACAAGGTCTATTATTGGTTAATTTAGGCACGCCAAGTGCGGCAACGCCAGATGCAATAAAGCAGTATTTAACCGAGTTTTTGCTCGATCGGCATGTGGTTGATTTGCCAAAGCTGTTTTGGTCTCCCATGTTAAAGTATATTGTAATACCAAAACGAGTACCTTATATTATTCACCATTACCAAAAAATTTGGATAAATGGCGCATCACCTTTATTACATTATAGCCAATTATTATGTGATAAGTTACAACGCCATTTACCTAATATCCAATGTGAATTAGCCATGACCTATGGCGAACCGGATATGCAATCTGCGTTGAACAAGCTTCAATCATGCTCAAAGATTACCGTATTACCACTCTTTCCACAGTATTCCACAACCACAACTCTGGCAGTACTTGACAAACTTAAACAAATTATCGCCTCTGATCAAATCATCGATAACATCTGCTATATTCGTGATTATGCTGATCATCCAAGCTATATCAATGCACTTTATCTACAAATTAAGCAGGCTTTTGAAGATCAAGGAGAGCCTGAAGTGCTCGTACTTTCTTATCATGGTATTCCTGAGCGTTATATTCACAAACGAAAAGAGGATTATATTGAACGTTGTGAAATGACCACACAGTTATTAATCGAAAAATGTCGAGCAAATGGTATAAATCGACCAATCCAAATGGCGTACCAATCCAAATTTGGTAAAGGTAAATGGGTTACACCAAGTACCAGTGACACACTACAAACACTAGCGCAAAGTGGCGTTAAAAACGTGCACGTCATCTGCCCGGGTTTCTCGGTAGACTGTATTGAAACCCTTTATGAAATTGATGAAGAAAATCGAGAACTGTTTTTTAATGCAGGCGGAAAAACGTTTTATTATATTCCCGCATTAAATGAGAGCGACTTACAGATGAGTTTAATCATAGAGTTAATTAATCATACTCAACCGCTTACATTTAAAAACTTATACTCAAACACATAGTCTCCTAAAATTTTTTACATAAGCAATGCGACTTAAAAAGATTATGCAAGATTAGTAATTGTTCATGTTCAAATGATTCAAATTTTAAATTAACAAATATTCATGCTAAATAGCTGTCTATCTCCCCTATAATTTATGGCGTATGATAGGATATTATGAATAATTGAATATCTGAGCACTGAGGAGAAAATTAAGTGAAAATCATCATCATTGGCGCTCAAGCCGCAGGCGCAAGTGCTGCAGCAAAAGCCAAAAGAATGAACCCAGAGGCAACCATCCGTATTTATGAAAAATCGAATATTGTTTCGTTTGGCGCTTGTGGCTTACCCTATTTCATTGGTAACCACTTTACTGATGCCAATGAAATGATATCTCGAACACCAGAACAATTTCAAAAAGATGGTATTGAAATTAAAACGTTACATGAAGTAATAGCGATTGATGTTAATCAAAAAAAATTAACAATTAAAGATCACAATACTGGTGATTGCTTTGATGACAACTACGATAAATTATTACTGGCGGTTGGCGCAAGTCCTATTATGCCGGCTTTTAAAAATGGTCAGCTAAAAAACATTTTTACATTACGTGATCTGCACGATGGATTAGCAATCAAACACCTATTATCAGACCAAAATACCCAAAATATTATTGTTGTCGGTGCTGGCTATATTGGGCTTGAAATCGCTGAATCTCTGGTCGCCTTACAAAAAAAGGTTAAATTGATTCAATTGGATGACAGAATCCTTGTCGATGCGTTTGATGAACAAATTACCGACCTAATTGAAGAAAATATTAAACAACATTGCGACCTACACTTGCAAGAGCGAGTACTTGGCTTTGAAGGCTCACACAATGTCACGCATGTAATTACCGATAAAGGACGATATCCTGCTGATATGGTTATTATTGCAACGGGAGTAAAACCAAATAGTGATATCTATAAAGATCTTGGCATCAACACACTTAAAAATGGCGCCATAATCACTAACAGCTTAGGGCAAACCAATATTACCGATATTTATGCCGCTGGCGATTGCGCTGCACTTTACCATAAAGTTAGCCATTCAATGGTATATATCCCACTCGCCACAGGAGCAAACAAGCTTGGCAAAATTGTAGGCGAAAATTTAGGTGGCGGACATTGCGAATATCCCGGCACGATTGGCACTTCAGCGTTAAAAGTTTTTGATATCGAAGCCGGGCGCACTGGTTTAACTGAAAACGAAGCCAAAAAAGCCGCAATCCCCTATAAAACGGTCATAGTTAAAGATAAAAATCACAGTAATTATGTTGCTGGACAAACAAGTGTAACAGCCAAACTTATTTATCATGCCGATACGCGCGTGATTTTAGGTGGACAAATAGCCGGTGGGCAGGGCGCGGTATTAAGAGTAAACACGTTAGCAACGGCTATATGGGCGAATGTGAAAATTGATGAATTGGCCATGATGGATTTTCTGTATGCGCCCCCTTTTTCCAGACCTTGGGATATTTTAAACATTGCCGGCTCTATAGCCAAATAAGCAGCATTAATGTGTATTTATCGTTATACATCAAATCATGTAATTAAACATAGATTGTTAACCAGATAATTGAATTATCAAAAGAGAGGCTAATTATGTCAGATGCCATTTTTCAGGGGACTTTTTTTGAAAAGTTCCTATCAATAACTCATTATCAAACTCTCATTGGTATTGGGCTACTTCTCATCTGTTTTTTTGCGGTGATGAAACCGTTACAAGATAAAAAAGTCAATTTTTCAGTTCGTATGTTAGTTGGCTTAATCCTTGGTGCTGTGCTTGGCTTAGGCATACAAGCTGTAGCCGGCTTTCCTGATACATCAACCCTCTGGATGCAAGAAACCGCAACATGGTATGGGCTATTTGGTCGAGCATTTATTGCCTTTATCCGAATGTTAGTGATACCACTTATTTTTGTCTCGATTGTTAAAGTGATTATCGACTTTTCGGGCAAAAAAAATCTACCTCAAATTGCATTTAGAGGGATTTTTTGGTTACTGTTTACAACAGCCATTGCCTGTGTCGTTGGTATTTTGCTAGCAAATCTATTTGCTTTAGGTGAAATAAGCTCAAGCTCTGTACATCAAGCCCAAGCAAAACAATACACCAATATTATTGATACCTTTATAAATCTAATCCCAAGTAATATTATTGCCTCAATGGTAAATGAAAACATTGTTGGATTAGTCATTTTCTCGGCTTTAATGGGGCTTGCCGCCAATAGAATGGAAAAGAAGAATCCACAACCTATTGCACTCTTTAAAACATTTATCGAAGCGCTTTACAAAATCGTGATGTCCATTGCGATGACAGTGATTAAATACATGCCTTACGCAGTCATTGCGTTACTGGCTCGCACCATTATTTCTAATGGAATACCGGCTATTATTCAGGTTTCTAGCTTTGTTGCCGCCATCTATATTGCCACATTGATTATGCTAATTGTGCATATCGCCATTGTCTCGATTCATGGTGTTTCACCAATCATGTTTATCAAAAAAGCACTAGGAACCTGGTTATTAGCCTTTACTAGTCGCTCATCAGTTGGCTCACTACCAATGACTATCTCAACGTTAACCGTTCGAATGGGAGTAAATACCGGCACGGCAAATTTAGTCGGCTCACTTGGCAGCACGATGGGAATGAACGGTTGTGCTGGTTTTTTCCCTGCTTTACTTGCTGTGATGGTAGCGCATATGGTTGGCATTGAAACGAATATTCAATTTTATATTATGCTTGTCATTGTGGTAGTTATTGGCTCAATCGGCATTGCCGGCATTCCCGGCACAGCAACCGTTGCTGCAACCGTTGTTTTATCTGGTATGGGGATGGCAGAATATTTCCCATTAATTGGGATGGTTTTAGCCGTGGATCCAATTATTGATATGGCAAGAACTTTAGCCAATGTATCTGGCGCCATGACAGCGGCTGTGGCAACCGATCGTGAAATTGGCCTTATGGATATGGCTGTGTATAACGATCCTAATATTACTCTTGAAAATGAGCCGTCAGAAATTTGATGGTGATGAGGGGGGTTCTAACTTGATGTAGGTGTTGATTTAAAAAACTTTAATAAAATCAATACCTTTTCTGACCGATTTTTGGGTGTAAAATCAGGCCTTTTTGGGTTGGTGGATAGAATGAATTAGGTGTGGTGGTTTCGGACGTTTTGACCGTTGGTGAACAAAATAGCTACAGTGACCACGTCCGAGTCAGGGAATTAAAGCGAATTCCCTGACAACCCACGCTTTGGCTGCAGAATGTGGCCTGCGGCTACCCTCCGCCGTCGCTCGGTCTTAACGCACCGGCTATGATTCGCTCCAGGCGAAGCATAGCCTCGCCAAACATCCCTGTTTGGCGTGCTAACCTCGCTCTGTTGTCGGCACATTCTGACGCCGGAATAGGACAAATAACATAACCATTGTTTTTGGGATGGGGTATTGTGTTTTTATAAGGCGGTTTTTGTTAAAAAACAGCCAGAAAAAACTTTAATAAAATCAATACTTTTTCTGACTGATTTTTGAGCGGAAAATCAAGCCTTTTTGTTTTGGTGAATAGGATGGATTGGGGGTGGTGGTTTCGGACGTTTTGGCCTTGGGTGGACAAAATAGCTATAGTGACTACGTCCGAAACCTTGCCGCACTAAAATGACTCACGAATTTAAACTGCAACAGCGCAACACCAATAGTGCTCCCAACTTACGCGGAGGCTTAATTCTTTGATAAATTATCCTCTAATCTGCACCATAACCGCTCCCCGCAACCCAAGTATTAAGGACTAAAAAATAAAAGCTAAGGTGTGGTGCAAACAACAAATAAACTATTGGTGAGAACACCAGCACCACTGACGACGCCGTTGTGCGAGAGGATACTAGAGCCATCATCAGTTGTTGTTGCGTCGATTGTCCAGTAATACCCATTGACGAAGCCTACATCGGCGTAATTAACCATGTAACCCCACTCAGTGAAAAATCCTGCACCTATTCGACGTTGGTAATAATTACCAGATGACGATGGCGTGGCGCCAACAACACTTTCACAATGAAAATCTGCGGATGGGTTACTCCACACTCTACCACATACTGCATTAGTTAAATCCTTAACCCGTGGCAAACGATAACCCAAACTTCTACACCAAGAGGATTGGTTAGACTGAATATCACCTTTACTACCCCGATGCACGAACCACTGCTTTAACACAAATCCATATTTAACTAACACCCTACCACTACTATCTTTACCTACTAACTCAAAGGTCTGTGGCAAAGATGGTACTGTAAGTTGACTAGGAGTAGCTGAATTTATCTGGGCGCTACTCTCTCTAGGGCCTCTTAACGTTACTCGTGTTACATATTTCGATTTATCACGAATCCAGTAATCGGCTGTCACGATATTTCCTTCAGGGTCTTCAAATGTACCCGAATACGGCCTTGTCCAACTCACTGTGGCCGTTATTCCACCCTGAGTAATAGGAGACCACGTCAATTGACTTGCATCCACCCCACCTATATCTAAATCAAAATACAATCCATCAGCACCCGTCGTCGGAAAATTACGACCGTAAGATGACGAACTTGTTGACTGAACTAAAAAACCCTTATTGGGATTCCATATGTTAGTTGGACCGGCAAAGTGAGGTTTATCATAAGAAGAGATGCCAGTAGAACCACCGAATAACAAATTCGGCCTTGCAAAGCAGATTTTAGGTGATTCATTCGGATTTATATAATACACCGCTGAGCTTCCACCAAAAGTACTACTATTCGGCACACCATACTGAGTAGTTAAACTTCCCCCTGTACTATTTAATGTTACCTTATAAGGTGCATTACATATATCTAATGCATCACTACGATTTACTGTACGGCCATTTTTATCAGTAAAACTTACCGATATACTTCCTGTCGCAGTAACACCATTAGTACCTTGTCCATCTCCATCGTCATCGCCCCAATTACCTTGAGTAATTAAATCATTTAAACTCACTGAATAGGCACCATTGAGTAGACCGACTGATGACGGCACCAATGTGCCTATATCACTTAAAGTGCGCCCAGTTGGTAAAATGATTGGATTTATTCCGCTTGATGTATTCGTTGACGGTGTGACCTTTGTACCATCCGGCAATGTGATGGCCAATAGCGTGTCAGTCGTTGTTACCTTAGTTACACCCCCATCAAACGTTAAATATGGCGCACTCCCCTCAATTGCCCTTGAGGTAGACACCGTTAATGCCTGAGAGCTTTTTGAATACGGCAATAACAATAACGCTGCAAAGACTATTGAAGACCTTGATAAGAAGGAGAAAAGCTTGAACCTTGGGCTTGACGATAACCCTACTGGTAAACTCGGTGAGTTCGCTGAGCTTGATGATTTCGATAACTTAAGTGATAAAAATAAGAATGGAGTCTGATTTAGACTACGGTGAAACTTAAAAAGATTTAGGGCGTAGGTTTGGCAGGCCAGATGCCAGATGCCAGATGCCGATTATGATAGCGCATTTCGATTAACCTGTCAATTAATTTTTTGTTTTATTTCAATTTTTTATAATTATCCGCTCAACTAATGAGCGTTCCCTTGCTTTAAAAGCGATGAAATTATAACCGGTTGATTAATAATGTGCTAGTTTTTTTGTTAAAATTTTTAAGGTTTTGTTAAGGCTTGAGTCAACCTGCGTTGGTGTGTTTTGGGGAAGGGTTTGGGTGGTGGTTTTTAGCTAAAAACCATCAAATAAAAACTTTAATAAAATCAATACCTTTTCTGACTGATTTTTGGGCGGAAAATCAGGCTTTTTGGGGTTGGTAAATAGAATAAATTGGGTGCGCAGGTTTCGGACGTTTTGACCTTGGGTGGACAAAATAGCTATTGTGACCACGTCCGAGCTAAGGGAATTAAAGCGAATTCCCTTAGCAATCCCGCGCTTTGGCTGCAGAATGTGGCCTACGGCTGCCCTCCGCCGTCGCTCGGTCTTGACGCACCGGCTATGATTCGCTCCCGGCGAAACATAGCCTCGCCAAACATCCCTGTTTGGCGTGCTAACCTCGCTCTGTTGTCGGCACATTCTGACGCCGGAATAAGACAAATAACATAACCATCGTTTTTGGGAAGGATTGTTGTGTCTTTATAATTATATCGTTGATTTTATTTTGATTAAACGCCTACGCGGCGTTAAGGGCTAGCCGTTCCTGCGTTGCTTATCTTCTTACTTTCTAAACCGCCTACACGGCGTTAAGGCTATGTCGGCTTTTTTAGATTTGATTATATTTTTTCTAAACCGCCTACACGGCGTTAAGGTGCAATCAATGGCAGGAGCAAAACTTCTCATTTTTCTAAACCGCCTACACGGCGTTAAGGTAGAGCTTAAGATTTGATAAATCTTGCTGTATAAAGATAAACAACAATTTTGGTTTTGAAAACCCTTTTTTTG
>NZ_WTFC01000100.1:0-358 GCF_009795795.1 Gilliamella sp. Pas-s95
TTCTGTCGGCGCCACACCTAGTTCATCTAATAATACTTATATGCGTCACATAGGTGCAGGGTTTTTCACTGAGTGGGGCCGCATGGTTAATTACTCTGGTGCGGACTTTTTCACCGGCGACTACTGGACGAGCGACGGAGTAGGTATTCGCGATAGCTTCACTGTCCACGAGAACAACGGCAGGGTTAGCCGCGGTGACGTTGACAATAGCGAGCACGCTGTTTGCACCACACCTTAGCTTTTATTTCTTAGTCCTTAATCCTTAGGCCGCGGGGGGCGGTTATGGTGCAGATAGAGGATAATTTATCAAAGAATAACGCCCCCGCGTAAGTTGGGGCGTTTTCCCTTAGGGTTGCGC
>NZ_WTFC01000101.1:0-358 GCF_009795795.1 Gilliamella sp. Pas-s95
TTTCTTGGTTTTTTCTATTTTGGTATAATTGACACTGCTGTTGGTACCAAGCTTGGTAGCCACTTAAATCGTAATCATCTAATAATTCATAGCCGTAAACAGTCGGTACCGCTTTAGGACAACGTTTATTAATAATATTTGCAGGAAACCCGCCACACACAATAATTTGGTCGAGTTTTTTTATGTGTTTGATTATCGGTTTTATGTTGAACCCTAATAATTGAGTCATCACATAAAACGATTGGTTGTAGGTCTTTAAAAAAAGTCCCTCTCTCAAAAAATGTATCGGATTTTCACTTAATGCTAATTTTTGTTCTATTTCCATTACATGACTTCTCTTTATTTATTTGATTTTACC
>NZ_WTFC01000022.1:0-42601 GCF_009795795.1 Gilliamella sp. Pas-s95
TCGAGTTATGGTTGTTTTTTGCAGAATTATTATAACTCACATCATGCCGTCTAAAAAATAATCACGAAAGATCAACACGCCCTAATAATGCGCTACTTTTTTTGTTAAAAAATTGTAAAGTTTTGTCAAGGTTTGAGTTAACCTGCGTTGACGTGATTGTGTGGGAATGATTTTGAGTAGTGATTTTTGACTAAAAAAACACCGCATAAAAACTTCAATAAAATCAATACCTTTTCTGACCTATTTTTGGTTAGTTAGATGGCTGTTATTAGGATACGCTATTCTTGTTTTTACTAGTTTGTTAGTTGTTAGCATTTTACCTAGGTTGTGTAAGAGTTTTCTTTAACCTGTTAAAAATCCTTAACTAAATTATAAACAGTTCATGTTTAATTAGTAACAAAAAAGGACGGATAATGAACTCTCTGCTATAATTCTGTTAATTTTTTACCGTTACCACGTATCGTGTTTTAATTAAATAAGTTTTTATTAAAAGGAAATTTTCTTTATGCCACTAAGTAATAATCAAAAATTAGGTCTATTTTGCCTTGTTTTGTTTTCTGTTTTTTTTATTATTTTGATGCAAGTTCATTTAATGCCTGCAGTGATAGCTGGCTTGTTAACCTATACGTTAACACAAAAATTAGATGATTTTTTATCACGAAAAATGGTACGTTTTAGTCATCAATCAAAATTAGTTTCGGTACTCTTCCTCACGACACTGATTATGAGCATTTTTATTGGTGGCTTTTGGTATTTATTTGCTTGGTTTGTTGATATGGCCAAGCATCCAGCCGAAACGTTGATAAATTTGAAATTAGTGGTCAATAATGTAATAAACAGTCTACCGCCAAGTATTACCCATTATTTACCTGATGATTTAGACGAAGTTAAATCAACTATAATGATTTACCTTAAAGATCATGTCTTTTATCTGCAATCTATCATCAAAAAAGTATTTCATGATTTAATTATATTAATTGTGGGAATGATCATTGGATTAATTTTGGGTTATAAAGAAAATCAACGCAACACTGAACATAATAAAATTACACAAAGAGCATTAACCAAAGCCTTAAAAGCTAGCTTAAACCGGTTAGTTGTAGTATTTCAATATGTAGCTATGTCCCAAGTTGTGATTGCATTATTTAATACGATGATGACCGCTATTTTGCTATTTATTATTTTGCCTTTATTTGGCATTCATTTGCCATTTAGTAAAAGTTTAGTGTTAGCCACATTTGTTTTTGGTCTTATTCCAATTATTGGTAACTTGATTGTTAATGGATTAATCTTTTTTGTTGCATTTACCATATCATTTACTGTCGCAATGGGGATTATTGTTTATTTAATCTTAATTCATAAAATGGAATATGTACTTAATGCAAAAATAGTCGGGACAAAAATTCATGCAGGTATCTGTGAATTGTTAATTGCGATGCTCTTTTTGGAGACCCTTTTTGGCGTTATTGGTTTAATTTTTGCACCTATTTTTTATGCATTTATTAAATTATCATTAAAAGAGCTAAGAATTATTTAAATTTAATCATTAATTCATCAAGTTACCATTATCATAAGTTGTGTTATTAAGGAATCGATTTTTATTATTGATCAATCAGCAAGCTAAATGTTGAACAATGGAATACAGCTATAGCACAACTTATAGCGCTGGTAATACGATGGGGTAGCTTGTTACTCCTTCTTCCACACTTTCCCGCGCCTTGGTAGGTGCTATAGCTTTTTTATCACTTTTTATGATTACCCCCCTCTTTTACTTTTATGACAAAATAGTTTTCAACTTTTGACCGTACTATTTTAGGGGGAGTAACAATGGTTGTTTCCTCCCGAAAAAACAATAAAAAATAAATTCAATAAAATCAATTGCTTTTCTGAACACTTTTTATAAAGTATGTTTACTTACCTATGCAAAACGAACTAAATATGCGACCTAACAAATCATCAGAGGTAAATTGCCCTGTGATTTCACTTAATGCTTCTTGCGCTAGCCTTAGTTCTTCGGCAAGTAATTCTCCAGCATGGAATGTGATAAGTTGGTGCTTACCATTGTTTAAGTGCTGGGTAGCCTTTTCTAGTGCTTGTAGATGGCGACGTCGAGCCAAGAATCCACCTTCGGTACTACTAGTAAAGCCCATTGCCTGTTTTAGATGTTCACGTAGTAAGGCGATACCTTCACCTGTTCGTGCCGAAAGTTGAATAAGTGAGTAGCCATTTACTTCACTATATCCTAGTGCTTCGCCCGTTAAATCGGCTTTGTTGCGGATGACAGTGACAGGCATCTGTTTTGGTAAACGTTCAATAAATTCTGGCCATAGTTTTTCTGGATTGGTTTCGTTGGTGGTAGTGCTATCGACCATAAATAATACGCGATCAGCTTGTTCAATTTCTTGCCAAGCGCGTTCAATGCCGATTCGTTCCACTTCGTCACTCGCTTCGCGTAGTCCGGCTGTGTCGATAATATGTAGTGGCATGCCGTCGATATGGATATGCTCGTGTAAAACATCTCGGGTTGTGCCTGCTATATCAGTCACAATAGCAGCATCACGACCAGCTAAGGCGTTAAGTAAGCTTGATTTACCGGCATTAGGGCGCCCTGCTATAACAACTTTCATGCCTTCGCGTAGTAGTGAGCCTTGCTTGGCTTCTTGCCTGACTTCGTTTAAGTGTGTAATAACTTCATTTAGCTGGGTCTCAATTTTGCCATCAGATAAAAAGTCGATTTCTTCTTCGGGAAAGTCAATCGCCGCTTCGGTAAATATCCTTAAGTGAATCAATGATTCAACAAGCGCATGTATTTTTTTTGAAAATACGCCTTGTAGTGATGAGATTGCCGATTTTGCTGCTTGCTCAGAACTAGCATCAATTAAATCAGCAATCGCTTCAGCTTGAGCAAGATCTAATTTATCATTTAAAAATGCACGCTCCGAAAACTCCCCTGGACGAGCAATGCGGACATTGGGGATTTCAAGAATGCGTTTTAAAAGTAAGTCTAAAATAATCGGCCCACCGTGACCTTGTAATTCAAGAACATCTTCACCAGTAAATGAGTGGGGATTAGGGAAAAATAAGGCAATACCTTCATCTAGTGTAGTGCCATCCGATGCTAAAAACGGTAAATAATCGGCATAACGCGGTTTGGGCAATTTGCCCAATACAGCTTGGGCAACCGCTTGCGCTTTGGGGCCTGAAATACGTAAAATACCTACCCCTCCACGACCGGGTGGTGTTGCTTGTGCGACAATAGTATCAGATTTCATCTTTATTCATTTTTAAATTAAACAGCAATGTTGCCATGATACCATGGACAACAAGTAAAAACAGCTGTTGCTTATGGCGGTACTTTGATTAGCTGATTGAATTAAAAACAGTGTATCGATAAAAATCTGATCTCATCGCAACCATCATTCTTTTTTAAGTTGTTCTTTAGGATGATCAAATAACCAAGAGTTTGCTAATGCTAATGGCTCTCTTATCATTGCGATATATTTATCAAAATTAGACCAATTCAACGGCGCAGAGAGACCTGATACTTGCTCGAATCCTGAACGTTTGGCCAACATGACTGAGCGCAATAAATGAAAGTCATTAGTGACGACGACGGTTTTTCCTAAAGGTAAGAGATCATTTGCATAAAGAAATTGTTGAGCGGTGCGAGTTGATTTGTCTTCTATATAAACTCTTGATGATTCAATGCCTTTTTTGATTAAGTAATCAGCCATTACACTAGCTTCGGTTGCGGATTCGTCTTTACCTTGTCCACCACAGACTATGGCTTTTGTGTTGGGATTATTGTGTAGATAAGTCACCGCAACATCTAAACGCGTTTGTAATGTCAGGGGCGCTTGCGCAGGTGTTCCCACTACTTGGGATCCTAAAATAACCATGGTGTCAGCGTTATCTTGTGGCGGTTGCTGGGTATAGACAAAAATAACCACATTGCAAACAATAAAATAACCGAGTATAGCAATAACGGTATACTTTATTAGTTGTATCATGTTCATTCACTTAAATTCCTTTTTAAAGCAATATTCAAAATGGTCATTGACTAACCCCATGGACTGCATAAAAGCATAACAAATCGTTGAACCAACAAAACTAAAACCTTTCTTTTTTAATGCTTTTGACATTTTGTCCGAGGTTTCTGTGCTAACAGGAAGTTCGCTTTTGTCTTTGTAATAATGAGTAATTGGTTTACCATCAACAAAAGACCAAATAAATTGTGAAAAATCTTCGTTATTTTTTTGCATTAATAAATACGCTTGGGCATTTTTGATTATGCTATTTAGCTTTAGTCGGTTACGTATTAGTCCTTTGTTTTCCATGAATAATTCAATGTCTTTTTCAGTCAATTGAACAATTTTTTCAGGATTAAAATCAAAAAAACAACGGCGATATTCTTGCCGTTTTTTTAGTACTGTGATCCAAGACAAACCCGCTTGTTGACCTTCTAAGCAAATTTTTTCAAATAACTTAAGGCTATCATATTGGGGAATGCCCCATTCGTTGTCATGATAAGCAATATACAGCGGATCGTTTGTCACCCAACTGCAACGCTTTACTTTTGGATCTATCATTAAATCATCCTTTTGAATTAACCACCATGGTATGGTGATATCTTTTTATCCAATAAAATATATTAAGATTATAAATCAAATATACAGTTTAATGTCATTCATTAAATTTTTTTATGATGAAAAAAAAGGCTTTTTTTTGTGGCAGAATGGAGACCTTTATAAGGTTAGGTCAAAAAAGACGAATTTTCTTGATTTTTTATCTCAATTTAACAATAAGAATAAGGTTAGTTCATGAATCAGTCTGAAATCAATGCACAGTGGCAACCCCCTGCGCGTCCATTAAATAGTAAGGACTTAAAAACATTAGTTTTGTCTTCTTTAGGTGGTACGCTAGAGTTTTATGATTTTGTTATTTATGCACTTTATATCGATACCATCGTTAAACCGCTATTTTTACCTCATACATTATCCCCTTTGACGTTAGATCTGTTTGCGTGGGGAATTTTTGCTGCTGGTTATTTAGTTCGACCTGTGGGCGGTATTATTATGGCTCATTTTGGCGATAAAGTGGGCCGTAAAAAGATGTTTACCCTAAGTGTCGCAATGATGGCGCTACCAACTTTCATCATTGGAGTTTTACCCACTTACGAAATGATCGGTATTTTTGCACCACTATTGCTTTTGATTATGCGCATGTTACAAGGTGCAGCGATCGGTGGCGAAATGCCAGGTGCTTGGGTATTTATTGCAGAGCATGTGCCAAAACAACGTTATGGACTTGGTGTTGGCACATTAACATCAGGAATTACTGGTGGTATTTTACTTGGGTTTATTGTCACAATTATTATTGATCTTTGTTTTACGACACAAAATATTTTAGATTACGCATGGCGTATTCCGTTTATTATTGGCGGTATTTTTGGGGTTATTTCGGTTTATTTGCGCCGTTTTTTATCAGAAACACCTATTTTCAAGGAATTAGCCGCTCGCAAGGCGATTGAGAAAAATATCCCAGTTGTTACCGTACTACAAAAACACAAAACAGCCTGCGCAATTGTTGCATTGTTAACGTGGTCATTGTCTACCGCTATTATGGTGGGGATTTTAATTACCCCGGGTCGTATTGTGGGCGCAATGTATCATTTTTCTAACCTTGATTGGCGGATCGGTGGTTGTATTGCCGCTTTAACCTTAACATTAGGTTGTATTATTTTTGGTTGGTTAGATGATAAGCTTGGTTCAACTAAAACCTCGATGATTTGTTGGGGAGGCCTTGCGGTTTCTAGTCTCTATTTTTATAGTTCATTATCGCCTGATATGTCGCTAACTAAGCTTTATTTAATTTGGGCTATTTTTGGGCTTTTCATTGGCTCTGTTGCCATGACACCGATAATTGGGACAAGGACTTTTCCACCTGCAATTCGTTATTCAGGCTTATCGTTTTCTTATAATTTAGCCTATGCGTTATTTAGTGCATTTACACCAACATTAACCATTTATCTATTAAGTCCTGAACATTTATTAGGGGAATATAGTTATTTGGGTGCGGGTATTTATATCTCTTTTGTGGCATTAATTGCAATTGGAGTTGGTTTCTATCCTTTAGCTAAAAAAGGGTTGGAGCAGTAACTCAACTAATTATTAGCCAGTAATGATTTTAGCAATAACAAAGCGGGAGAGTTTCCTGCTTTGTTATTTAACTTTGTACTATATACTAATGTGATATACAAATAGCTATCATATTAACGCATGGTAACAAACTCTTCAGCCGCTGTTGGATGAATAGCAACTGTATTGTCGAAGTCTTTTTTGGTAGCGCCCATTTTCAGTGCGACAGCAAAGCCTTGTAACATTTCGTCCATACCATATCCAATACCATGAATACCAACAATTTTTTCATCTTTACCAGCGCACACTAACTTCATACGACATGGCTGACGATGTTGCGTAACTGCGGTATACATGGCCGTAAAGGTGGATTTATAGACTTTGACGTTTTCTTCACCATATTGCAGTATCGCTTCTGGCTCAGTTAAGCCTACTGTACCAATTGCTGGGTGGGTGAAGACGACGGTTGGAATATTGCTATAATCTAAATGTTCATCAGGTTTATTGTTAAAAAGCCTTTCTGACAAGCGACGACCCGCGGCAACCGCAACCGGCGTTAATGCCATGGCGCCTATATCATCACCGACTGAATAAATACCCGGTACATTGGTATTTTGATATTTATCCACTATCACAAAGCCTTTATTATCAATGTCAATGCCTGCTGCCTGTAAATTCATGTCTTTTGTAGCAGGTTCACGGCCAATTGCCCAAATTAAACAATCGACAGTATAACTTTCGCCGTTTTCTAGTGTTAAAGTTAATGACTCATCACTGTTTTTAGTGACGGATTTTGGCACCGCAAAAGTGTGAAGGTGTTGCCCTTCTGTTTTTATCACTTCCATTAAGGTTTCAACAATTAATGGATCAAAAGTGCGTAATGGTGTGGCATTGCGAACAAATTGATGAGTTTGTGCGCCAAGTGCATGTAATACACTTGCGATTTCGCAAGCAATATAACCAGCGCCTACAACTGCCACACGCTTAGGTAAGGCTTTTAGCGCAAAAAATCCATCAGATGTGATACCATATTGCGCACCTGGGATATTCGGAATTGTTGGTTTGCCCCCCACAGCTATAAGAATATGATCGGCACTATAATGTTCACCATTTACCTCAACTGTATGAGAATCAACAAACTTAGCATATCCATGAATCACATCAACGTTGTTATTATTCAGGACTCGATCATAAGATTGATGGATTCGATCAATATAAGCGCTTCGGCTAGCAATTAATTTATCCCAACTGAATTTATTAATAGTAGTATCAAAACCGTAATCGGGACCATAGTGATTAATGGCTTCAGCAATTTGTGCACCATACCACATCACTTTTTTAGGCACACAACCAACATTCACACAGGTTCCACCTAATAATTTTGCTTCAATAATGGCACATTTTTTTCCATAGGATGCAGCTCGGTTAACCGATGCTATCCCACCACTACCGCCACCAATGGCAATATAATCATAATGTTTGGTCATAAAATATCCTTAATACTCTTTTTCAGAATTTGGTCACTAGCTTTGCATAAAGCGCATAATAAAAAAAGTATTAATTTTGAAATTTAACAATAGTTATTACCTATTAATTTTCAATAACTGTTAATGATTTTTTTATTAAAGACTTGGTCAACATTACTAGTGTTTTTTGATGATTTTTTTAAAGTTTGTCTTAAGGCGTAATTAAAATAAGAAAATAAATAGTTGTTTTTTCCCATTCTAAAGCAAATCGGTTACTCCAATGAGTAACCGATTTGATTGACAATAAGATTTAGCGATTTTTTATAGCATTAATAATATTAGTCGTGGAACAGCCATCTTCAAAGTTAAGCACTTTAACGCTACCGCCAGCAGCGATAACTTCTTTGCCCCCAGCTATATCTTCGGGTTTATAATCGCCACCTTTGACTAAGACATCGGGCAAGACATTAGCAATGAGTCGTTGAGGGGTTTCTTCTTCAAATGGAACAACCCAATCAACCGAATCAAGTGCACCCAGTACAATCATTCGTTGCATGAGTGGATTAATTGGTCTTGATTCGCCTTTTAGTTTTTTTACCGAGGCATCGCTGTTCACAGCAACAATTAGGCGATCGCCAAGTTTCCGAGCATTTGCCAAATAAGAAACATGCCCTGCATGTAAAATATCAAAACAGCCATTGGTCATGACAATTTTTTCACCACGCATGCGCGCCTTTCGAACCTCTTCTTTTAGCTCATCTTCGCTCATGACACCAAAACCATCATCAGCACGTGCACGTATGGCGTTTTCTAGTTCGACTTGTGAAACAGTCGATGTACCAAGTTTACCAACAACCACACCGGCTGCAGCATTAGCTAAAAAACAGCTTTCTTCTAAAGATTGCCCGGCAGCTAAAGAGGCGGCTAATGTCGCAATTACAGTATCGCCAGCACCAGTGACATCAAAAACTTCTTTGGCTTGGGTTGGCAGGTGGTAAATTGGTTTGTCCAATTGTAGTAATGTCATACCTTTTTCACTACGCGTGACCAGTAGGGCTTTAAGATCATACTTTTTGATAAGCTGATAACCTTTTTCGACAATGTCTTCTTCGTTTCGGCAATGCCCAACCACGGCTTCAAATTCAGCCATATTTGGCGTTAATAATGTTGCACCACGATAACGCTCAAAATCCGTACCTTTAGGATCAACTAAAATCGGTACATTGGCTTGATTAGCAAGTTTAATCATTGCTTGAACTGCCGATAATGCACCCTTAGCATAGTCCGATAGAACCAACACTTTATTAGTCGTTAATGCTGTTTGAATGCGTTCAAGAATAGGCGTTGCATCAACATTACCAAATCCTTCTTCAAAATCGATACGAATCAATTGTTGATTGCGTGATAAGACTCGCAATTTGGTGATGGTTGGGTGCGTTGAAACGGATACAAAATCACATTGAACGTTATGTTTACTGAGTTGTTCATCAAGAATTTTTGCCGGCTCATCAATGCCTGTTAATCCAATAAGTCGTGCATTACCACAAAGTGAAGTAATATTCATCGCAACATTAGCTGCACCACCGGGTCTTTCTTCTAGGGAGTCAATTTTAACAACGGGTACAGGGGCTTCAGGTGATATGCGATTAGTTCCTCCATACCAGTAGCGATCTAACATAATATCGCCCACAACTAATACATTGGCACAATTAAAATCAGGTAATGATGTTTTCATTATGACTTGTTATCCTTACTTGTTCAGTTTAATTCATTGGTTATCTGTTTATGTCTATTGTTCAGACTCTTGGCAGTCATCTTCTATATTGCCATGTTGACGTGGTTGGTAAAAACGGGCAAAAAAGGTGCCAATTTCAAACAGTAAACAGATAGGTACAGCTAATAATATTTGTGAAAAAACATCTGGTGGGGTAACAAACATAGCAACGGCAAACACACCAACAATAATATAAGGACGCTTTTTACGTAGGCTTTTAGGTGTGGTGATTCCAGTCCAGCAGAGCAAAATAATTGCCACAGGCACTTCAAAAGCAAAACCAAATACTACAAAAAGAGTCATGACAAAATCGAGGTATTTGGTAATGTCAGTGTTGATTGCAACATCAACCGGTGCCGTATGAATAAAAAAGTAAAACGCTAATGGAAACACCACAAAATAAGCAAACGCTATCCCCATATAAAATAGGATTGTGCTTGATACGATTAAAGGCATCACCAAACGTCTTTCGTGTTGGTAGAGTGCTGGCGCAATAAAGCCCCAAACTTGGTATAGCACATACGGAATAGAGATGAATATCGCTACCACCGCAGTAAGTTTAATCGGTGTAAAAAATGGCGCGGCAATATCGGTTGCTATCATGCTACTACCTTGAGGTAATTGGCTGATGAGCGGATTTGCTACAATATGATAAATATCATTAGAAAAATAAAGTAAACAAATTAATACCAATAAAATACAGATAATACAACGTAAAAGTCGTGTTCTGAGTTCAACAAGATGTCCAATTAATGGTTGAGTAGCATCGTCTGTCATGATTTTTTATCTGAATGTGTTTGTTGATCGATTTGCGTTGCTGAGTCGATTTCGTTTTGCAATGATTCAGTTACACGCTTTAAGTCGTCAATAGATTCTTGAATTTCTGGCGTCAATGTAGTTAGCCCACTTTGTTCGGCCTTTTTTAGACTGTCTTGTAATTCTTGCAGTTTAAGCTCTTTGTTTAACTCTAGCTGTACTGTTGCTGACATTCGGCGTAGTACTTTTATCCACCCTGCAACTGTTTTTATCGCAACAGGTAACCTTTCTGGCCCTAATACCACCAGACCAATAATTAATACTAATAGTAATTGCCCAAAGCTGATGTCAAACACGGGTTACTCTTTTTTGTTATTATTGGTATTAGTATCAGATGAGTCGGTATTTTCGATTTTTTGTGAATTATCACTATTTTTTTTACCATCATCATCATTCATTGCTTTTTTAAAGCCTTTAATTGACTCACCAAGATCTGAACCCAATGAACGTAATTTTTTTGTTCCAAATAATAATACTACTACAGCGATTAATATGAGTAGTTGAGGTAAGCTTGGCATCTGATTGTCTCCAATGGCGGTATTTAACCAAATTATACACGTAAATTATAATATTCCCAATATCACCAATTTAATAGGTAATTATTAGTCTTCAATCGTTAATTTATGATTAATATCGTAATGCATAAAGCACAAATTAACCCCAGCATTCCATACAGATTTCGTTCACGTTTTTTGCTACGCTGTAGTTGTTGATCAATTTGTTTTAATTGTGCACTCATCTGTTTGGTGATTCGTTCGTAATCATTTAATTTTTCAGGCAATGTTGGTAACATATTGCGCCATTTAGGTAGCGACTCCAATGCTTGTTGTAGTATCTTTTTTGCACTGTATTTTTCTTGATACCAATTTTCTAAAAATGGTTTTGCTGTTTGCCATAAATCAAGTTCAGGATAAAGCTGACGTCCAAGTCCTTCAATATAAAATAGCGTTTTTTCAAGAAGAGTAAGTTGCGGTTGAATATCCATCTCAAATTGGCGTGCAACTTGAAATAATTTTAGTAAAATCTGTGAAAATGAAATTTCAGCCAGTGGTTTTTCAAATGCGGGCTCACAGACATTGCGCATGGCCATTTCAAGTGCAATAACATCAGTAGTTTCTGGCACCCAACCAGATGCGATATAAGTTTCGGCTATTTTGCGATAATCTCGATTAAAAAATGCTAAGAAGTTTTCGGCAAGATAATGCTGGTCATCATCACTCAATATGCCAACAATGGCACAATCAATTCCAATATAACGTGGATTTTGTGGTTCGGTAATATCAACAAAGATATTGCCCGGGTGCATATCAGCATGGAAGAAGTTATCACGAAAAACTTGGGTAAAAAAAGCTTGAACACCCCGTTCTGCAAGCAATTTCATATTGACTTTATGTTGTTTTAGCTGGTTAATATCGGCGATAGGTACGCCTTTAATGCGTTCTTCGACTATGATATTTTTTCGACATAAGTCTTGGTATACATAAGGAATATACAAAATATCGCTATTAATAAAATTATCACGTAATCTTGCTGTGTTATAAGCTTCTTTGCGTAAATCTAACTCTTTTAATAGTGTCATTTCATAATCATGCACTATTTCAACCGCACGTAACCTTTCGCCTGATTTTATCCGCGTCGTACATTGTTTAGCAACCCAATACATTAAACCAATATCGGCTTGGATAACAGGTAAAATATTAGGACGTAAAACCTTGATGATAACCTCGGCTTGGCTAGAGTTTAATACCGCAGTATGCACCTGTGCAATTGATGCTGACGCTAACGGAGTTTCATCAAAGTTGGAAAAATAATAATCAATCGGTTGTTCTAATGCTTGTTCAATCAGTTGTTTCGCTATTTTACCGTCAAAAGGGGGGACTTGGTCTTGTAACTTTGCTAAAGCATCAGCTATGTGTTTAGGTAAAACATCACGCCGAGTTGAGATCATTTGTCCAAACTTGATCCAAACAGGACCTAATTCTTGCAGAGCTTGTCGTAAACGCTCGCCTATTTCTTGATGTTTTGCCTTAGGTCTAACCCAAAAAAAGCAGAATAATAAAATGCCAAGCCATTTTGATGAACGATGTTTCGGCAACAATTCATTTAATTGATAGGCTCGAAATACAGTTAAGATTTTAAAAAGTCTAAAAAAGGTCATTATTATTCATCACATCAAAATTTAAAGCCAGTATGTAACGCAACAATACCACCGGTCATATTGTGATATTTCACATCAACAAATCCTGCATCTTCCATCATTTTCTTCAAGGTGTTTTGATCGGGATGCATACGAATGGATTCGGCTAAATAGCGATAACTTTCAGAATCATTTGCCACAATTTTTCCCATTAACGGTAACATGGAAAATGAATACAAATCATATGCTTTATTTAGTATTTGATATTGTGGTTTAGAAAACTCAAGAATTAATAAGCGTCCACCAGGTTTCAGTACCCGCCACATGGATCGTAAAGCCTTTTCTTTATCGGTGACATTGCGTAAACCAAATGAGATGGTGATACAATCAAAATAGTTATCAGCAAAAGGTAATTCTTCTGCATTGGCTTGTACGTATTCAATATTCTTAAATAAGCCTTTATCACGGAGTTTATCTCGTCCAACTTTTAACATTGATTCGTTAATGTCAGCTAAAACAACTAATCCATCATCACCAACCAGTTGTGAGAATTTTGCCGTTAAATCGCCTGTGCCCCCAGCAAGATCTAGAACTTTTTGGCCTTTACGCACACTGCTATATTCAATAGTTATTTTTTTCCAAATACGATGAATACCAAATGACATAAGATCATTCATAATGTCATATTTATCGGCAACAGAGTGAAATACTTCAGCAACACGCTTTACTTTTTCTTGCTTTGGAACTTGCGTGTAACCAAAATCAATTTTTTCTTGATTCGTATTGTCTTTATTATCAAAAGATTGAGACATAAAATTTACCTATCACAAAGATTTACTTTATTTTAGCATAAGCCATAATAAATGTGATGAACTAAATCAATAATGCTTCAACCTTCTTTGAAACTGTTTCAAAATATTCAAGTTGGGAGCGTTGTGGTTTTAAGTCTTTTTCATGAATGACTAAATCAAACTGGTAACTGTTTTTTAGGGCTTGTAAAACATCGTTTTCTTTTTCGAAGATTTGGCTGTAATACTGCGCTAATGTTTCAAAATCAATCGAGGTAAAAATAAGCTTATTTGCAGTTTCTACTGCTTTAGTGAGTCGTTCAACGTGTAACATTGCAATTTTAATATAATCACATTCACTTAAATAGTTATGACGGGTCGAAATTTCTCGCTCGATATAATTAATATAGCCATTAGGCACATATTGCGTATTATAAATATTAGCCAGCTGAATAGGTAATTCACAAAATCTACCTCGACCAATAATAGCCACTTTTTTAACAAAGAAAGGTCTTGCTGCTTGCGCAATAAAAGACCAGTTCTTATAAGGGTTTTCACGGATCTGTGTAGCACTGATGTTCATAAAATGTCGATCAGCATCAACAATAGCAACCGAACAACCGAAATAGTGTTCATGATTTTTTACATCTTGGGGCTCGCTGGTAAAAACAACATTTGGAATAATTTTATGCTCAGCAAGGATCTGCTTAACACGATCACTCCAATCTTGCCAACCGTTAGGATAAAACTCAATACCTGCTTCATCAAGTACATGGATATGAATATTATGGCGATCTTTAAACGTCTCTTTTAACCACGAAAAACGATTGCTTATTTGAGGTTGCTTTGGTAGATGGCTTTTATCAAATAGTTGCTTATCCCGTGATGCTTCACAACCAAGAAAAATATGTAATTCATCGACTTGGCTTATAGCTTTTTCAATCAAATAAATGTGACCACAATGTAAAGGGTAAAACTTCCCGAAAATTAAACCAACTTTATGTTTAGCCATAGCTACTACCGACCATATTTAAATACTTATTAATACTCTACAGAAAAAAACCGCAATTTCTAACCAAATGATGCTATTTGATAGCTATCAATAATTAAAAATAACTTTTATCGTCTCAATAATAGATGAGGCGATGATAAAAGCTAAATTCTTAATGGCTTATTTTTTCAAATTTGATAATAAAATGCCCGTTGCCACTGAAATATTAAGCGCAGGCATATTTTCATTGCCTTGTATATGTAAGGTGACGTCAGCATTATTAATTAACTTCATGTTGATTTGCTGAAAAATAACTAAAGCTACTTTTTTGTTAAACCGGGTTTTATGCAATTCGCTTGATGCAATAGACTTTGACTGACAAGGTAATAACGCAACAACTTGATAGCCATGCTGTTTCAACATATCAATTGAAGCAATAAAATCATCACTTTTAATTGCGGCAACAGCTTCTATTCCACCTTCAGCTACTCGCATAGCTGAACCACTATCAAGTAAATTAGTTTGGCGTAACATCACTCCATTTACCCCATAAAAGGCGGCACTTCGTATTAACCCACCCAGATTATGAGGATTGTTAACATCGTCAATGGCTAAAATACAATCATGATCTTTATCATTGCTTTCTTCTAAATAATCCAATAATGTGAGTGGAATACGCTTTTTAACAATTAAACAGACACCACCATGGTGTTGAGTTTGGGTTATTTTGCTAATTTGCTCACTAGAGACAACATCATAACCCAGCCGCTGTTTGACTAGCCAGTCGATTAAATCCTTAAACTGATAAGTCATCTCTTGGGTAATAAATAGCTTTACAATAGCTGTGCGTCGATGTTTAAAAACCGCTTTACAACTATTTTCACTATAAACTAATGTTTCTTCTTTACGCTGACGATAACCATCATAACCAAATGTAGGGGCTTGATCATTATTACGTACTTTTTTCTGCCATGGCGAATCATTTGCAATAGCTGATTGAGATTGATTAAGTTCAACATTAAAACGCTTTTTGACAAACTCAGATTTATCATTTCGAGGTTTGAACGTTTCAATACGGTCATTATGATCACGTTTAGCGTTAAACGAAGATGCATTATCTTTACGCTGACCTTTCCACCCACTAAGCTTTTCTTTAGCTGAACGAGAGTGCTTTTTCGGTTCACTATTTTTAGCATAAAAAATAGTTGGTTTGCTTTTTTCGGTATTGTCGTTCATATCAATCTCACTATTAATCGGTTATCGCGTACGAATGGTTGGAGCAATTTTATCTAATACCCCATTAACAAATTTATGACTGTCAGCAGCACCAAACGTTTTTGTAAGATCAATGGCTTCATTAATCACCACTTTATAAGGTACATCTTGACGTTTCATTAATTCATAAAGTGCGATCCGCAGTATCGCTAATTCAACTTGCCCCAATTCATCAACAGTGCGTTCAGTGAGGTACGGTGCCATTTTTTCATCTAATTCGATGGTATTCTTTGCCACACCGTTTAATAACTCACGAAAATATTTGGCATCAACGCCTTTCATGTCCTGTTCTGCAATAAAACTGGTCTCAACATCGGCAAGATCGTTTTTAGAAACTTGCCAAGAGTAGATTGCTTGTACCGCACACTCTCTTGCTCGACGACGAGGATTGACTAATGCCACTAAATTACTCCTTAATTGCTTTAATAATATTTAGCATTTCTAGCGCAGTTAATGCCGCTTCAGCACCTTTATTGCCTGCTTTTGTGCCTGCACGTTCAATAGCTTGTTCTATACTTTCGGTAGTTAAAATACCAAATCCAACTGGAATGGTGTTATCTAAGCTTGCACTTAATAAACCTGAGCTTGATTCACCCGCAACAAAATCGAAATGTGCAGTGCTTCCACGAATAACGGTACCTAATGCCACAATTGCATCATATTTTTTTGACTGCGCAGCAACTTTTGCGGCAAGTGGAATTTCATAAGCACCAGGAACCCAGATAACAGTAATATTTTTATCATCGATTTGCCCAATACGTGTTAATGCATCAATTGCACCACTTACTAAACTATCATTAATAAAATGATTAAAACGTGCCACCACAATTGCAACTTTGGCTTTTGGTGCAGCCACTTTACCTTCAATTGTTTGCATATTAATTCCTTATCGATTCTATTTTAAATGCGATTTCACTTTCTTTTAAATGAAAAAATACTAACCAAATTGTATCACGAATTAAAGACTTATCCTATTGGCAAATAGCGTTACGACCAAGTTATATACAAGGTATTATTTAAAAATAATGCAAATAATTTCACTATTGTAAATATATTATTTGTTAATATTAAAATTAATTTAAATTTTGTTGTTGTTTTATTTGTTGCTACCAGTAATGATTTTAATTCGTTTTCATTTTGATATTCATTTTTATACTTAAACACACTCTTCTTGACAATATTGGTTAAATATTGGGAATTTTATTTTTATCACTTGCAAGCTATTTGGAACGAATTAAAATGGTATGTAAATTTATTAAGGAGAAATAGTAGTGTACATTGACAATATTCGTGATGAGTTAAATCAAGCCGTTGACGTATTAACCAAATTTGTTTCAGACGATAAAAACCTTGAACGAATTCAACAAGCCGCAATTTTAATTGCCAATTCGTTTAAACAAGGAGGTAAAGTTTTATCATGTGGTAATGGTGGTTCTCATTGTGATGCAATGCATTTTGCTGAAGAGTTAACTGGACGTTATCGTGACAATCGTCCGGCTTACCCTGCAATAGCAATATCTGATGTAAGTCATATTTCTTGTGTCGGTAACGATTATGGATTTGATTATATTTTTTCTCGTTATGTTGAAGGTGTTGGACAAAAAGGCGATGTGCTTTTAGGTATTTCAACTTCAGGTAATTCAGTTAATGTGCTGAAAGCAATTGAAGCAGCAAAACAAAAAGGCATGAAAGTCATTACATTAACAGGTAAAGATGGCGGTAAGATGAATGGACTTGCTGATGTCGATATTCGTGTTCCGCATTTTGGCTATGCAGATCGCGTGCAAGAAATTCATATCAAAGTCATTCATATTCTAATCTTACTTATTGAAAAAGAGATGGCTAAATAATATGTGTGAATTATTGGGTATGAGCGCTAATGTGCCAACCGATATCTGCTTTAGTTTTACTAGCCTAATTAAACGAGGTGGGGACAAAGGTCCCCACAAAGATGGCTGGGGAATTACGTTTTATGAAGGCAAAGGCTGCCGTACATTTAAAGATCCCGAGCCATGCAGTTATTCGCCTATTGCGAAAATGGTGAAAGAATATCCCATCAAATCTAAAGCCGTAATTGCTCATATTCGACAAGCAAATCGAGGCGGTGTTGCCCTAGAAAATACCCATCCATTTACCCGTGAATTGTGGGGTAAAAACTGGACTTTTGCTCATAATGGACAATTAACCGATTACCAAAATTTAGATACAGGGCTATTTCAACCTGTAGGAGAAACCGATAGCGAATATGCTTTCTGCTATTTAATTAATCAATTACAGCAAAAATATTCACAAAAACCTGTCGATGATCTTGAGCTATTTAATTTTATTAAACAATGTGCAGATCAATTAAGCCAACTAGGCATATTCAATATGCTACTTTCTGATGGGCAATATGTGTTTGCCTATTGCACAACTAATTTACATTGGATAACCCGCAAAGCACCATTTGGCAAAGCAAAATTACTGGACGAAGATGTAGAAATTGATTTTCAAAAACACACAACACAAAATGATATTGTTACTATCATTTCAACCTTACCATTAACCTCAAATGAGATATGGAACAAACTTAATACTGGCGAGGCTATTTTATTTAAAGATGGTGAAATTAGCCAATCTTCCTCATTTTAACATGTAGCATGGGTGGCTCATTTTTAAATTGATGTTGTAGATAGCTTAATGTTAATAGACCAATTGTGGTCAACGCTATCCATGGCAGATGAGGGAATCCTATTTGTATAGCGATATCATATAACCAACCAGCACCGGTATAACCAATAAATCCACCTAGAGCAAGCCCTAAACGACTAAATCCCATATAACTACCTTTCGCCTTAGGATTACTTAGTACTGTTGATAAGGTTTCACGCGCGGGTTCAGCAATAATTGCCCCTAAATAAAATAATGCAATTAGTGATAATAATGCTGTTAATTGTGTTGTAAAACCGATAATAATAAAAGCACATGACATTAAAAATAGACCAAACTTAAGACGCTGATCTAATCTAAAATATTTTTCACTCCAACGAGCAAGTGGATAAAGCAGTACCAGTGAAATACCTGCTTGAATAGCATACATCCATTTCACATAACTAGGGCTACCTGATACGCGAGTGATTGTTAAAGGTAGCATCAACATAATTTGTACCCATAGTATATAATAACCAGTTAATGTAAGCACATAGTGTGTGAATTTTTTATCTTTTATAACCATGCTCATGCCATTAAGAATAGGCACTTTACCAATAGCAATGTGGTACGCCGGCAGAAAAAAAATATTAAAAATCCCACATAAGAAAAAAATAAAAGCACCACACCAACATACTAAATGGAAGTCATAATCAATTAAAATTCCACCAATAAGAGCACCTATTACTGCTCCGGCATTATCTTGTATCATTAACAGTGATATGAACTTACCTCGCTCATGTGGACGGGTAAACTTAATGGTTAATCCCATACGAGGCGGATCAAATAATAGTCCTCCTAATGCTGAAAGTAAGCAAGAAAGTAATAATAACCAAGGCTCACCAGCAATCGCCATGGAAATAAAACCAACACAGCGTAAAAACATACCTACAACAATCATAGGTTTTGCGCCAAATCGATCAGCAATAGCACCGCCAATAATACCAAAACCTTGTTGAACAAATTGCCTAAATCCCAACGCAAAACCAACAAAGAGTGCACTCCAGCCCACTTGGCTAACAAAATGGGTTGATACAAGTGGGAAAACGACATAAAAACCTAAGACAATAAACAAATTATCAAGTAGTAATATTTGTCGCCCTGTTTTACGAATTTGAGAGGGTATTGGCATTTATTTAACTCTGTCAGCTAAATAGCTTTGATAATCAGGAATTTCAATATCAACTTCTTGTGTAAAAATAGTAGACTGAATTAACGCATTGGCTGTTGCTTGATTAGTAGCAACAGGAATATTCCAAACCGTCGATAACCGTAAAAGTGCTTTGACATCGGGATCATGGGGTACTGCATTAAGTGGATCCCAAAAAAAGATTAGGATATCAATTTTACCTTCTGCAATTAATGCACCAATTTGTTGATCGCCCCCCATTGGTCCACTAAGCATTGGGATGATATCTAACCCCGTCTCTTTATTAATTAATGTCCCTGTCGTGCCTGTACCGCATAAGTTGTGCTGAGAGAGTATTTCACGATTTTTGTTACACCAATTTAGCAAGGATTCCTTCAAGTGATCGTGAGCAACTAATGCAATGTTTTTTCTAGCCAATAATCTACGTGTGGTATAGAGCATCATTGTTATCCTAATTTATTATTGTCTTTATCGATTTTTTAACAGAGTATCAATTAAAGTGCAAGGAGTATTTAATTAGTAACAGATAATAAAAAAGGCACCGAAGTGCCTTTTAAAAAAATCAGATATAATCAATTAGAACTGATAAATTAAACCAAGTGCAACTGTATCTTTGGTTGTGCCATTGATTTGCGATTTGGTAAATGAGTGATCTTCATATAAAGCACGGCGTGCACCAATATCATCTTTATCTAACAAGTTGATTTTATAATCGATAATAGCTTGTAAGTTTTTATTAAAGTCATAAGTTAAACCAACATCAACATATTTAACTAAATCATTACTTTTAAGTCCTGCATCACTTGAATAATTAGATGCATCTTTAACTTTATGTTGGATATAAGCAACAGATGGGGTTAAACGACCCACTTCAAAGTCAATACCATATTGTGCAACAAGTTCATAACCTTTGGTTTTTAAATCATTTGCACTGTGAGTAGTTGATGCATTATCCCAACCATATTTTTGTTTACCTTGGATATATAATGCTGCTAAATAAAGGTTATCGTTATCATATTTAATACCAGCAGACCACGCTTTAGCATCTTTATGACCACCAGTTTGAGCATAACCAGCACCAACAGTTAAACCTGTATCAAGCACATCCCAATCAACAACTGAGCCCCATGCTTCAGCACTATCACGCTTATCGTCGCTAGCATGTTTATCAAAGTGACTAGTTGAGCTATTATCACCATTATCAGCATATTGAACCGCAAAACGTAACCCATTAACTAAGCCAAAGAAATCAGCATTACGATAAGTAGCAACCGCTTTTGTACGTGCTGTTAATGCATAAAGATCATTGTCTGAAGCATCACCACCAAATTCAGGTAATACGTCAGTATAAGATGTTAACGTTTTTAACACACCGTCATTACGACCATAGTCGAATGAACCAAAATCACCAAAGTTTAAACCAGCAAATGCATAACGCGTTTCATTATCAGCATTAGAGCCTGTTTTAGCTTCATATTCCCAACGCCCATAGCCAGTAACACTATCAGTCACTTGGGTTTGACCTGACATACCTAAACGTGCAGTGGTTTTATCACCTTCACCAGTTTGGTTATTGCGATCAGTAATATAGTTTAAAGCATAAACACGGCCATAAAAGTCAACTTTATTACCGTCCTTATTCCACACTTCGATAGAAGCGTTTGCTGTACCTGCAATTAGAAGTGCAGGAATAGCGATTGCTAATAGATTACGTTTCATTTTTTACCCTCGTAGGTGTTTTATATTATTAAAGATGCAAATAGTTTTGCTCTTGGTTTAATAAATAACAGCTAATAAATAGCAATTATATTATAACTGTGATATCTATTTTACTAGATAGCAAATAGATTTTATTGTACACATTCACTATTTAATAATGTTAATTAGATTATTTCTGCGAATTTGCGAATATTTTAATACTTAATGTAAATTTTTTTAAGCATAAAATGTGCTTTTAGAGTGAAAAAGATTTAAGAAATAAAAAAAGGCACCTAAGTGCCTTTTTATAAGATATTAAGAGATTAGAATTGGTAAATTAAACCAACACCTAACACATCTTTAGTACCTGGTTTAGTACCGTGGCCACGTGGGTTTTTGGTATTTTGCGCTGCACCAACGTCATCGCGATCAAGTAAGTTAAATTTATATTCAACAATTGTACTGAAGTTTTTGTTTAGATCGTAAGTTGCACCTACAGATACGTATTTAGCTAAAGGTGAATTAACGCCACGATAGTGGTAATAATACCAGTTATCTTCAAAACGAGCAGAGTCAACCTTAACTTTATGTTGAACATAAGCGATAGATGGAGTTAAACGTCCTACTTCTAAATCAATACCATATTGAGCAACTAATTCAAAACCTCTAACTTTTTGATCAAGAGTCTTCAGAGTATCACCAGTTACTGAGCTTACAAGATCTACTCTACGTTTCAATTTGCTTTGGAAATAGTTAGCACCTAAATATAAATTGTAGTTATCATATTTAAGACCGCCAGTCCAAGTACTGTGACGATGATCTTTTGAAGTTGATTGAGCATAACCAGCACCAGCAGTTAAGCCAGTATCAAAGATACGCCATTGAGCATTTGCACCATAAGCTTCACGTGAACCACCTCTAATAGAATCAACACTATTAGAATTATCGCCATTATCAGCATACTGTACTGCAAAACTAACATCGTCAGTTAAACCGAAGAAGTTATTGTTACGGTAAGTTGCAACAGCTTTAGTACGTGCAGATAACACGTTCCAATCGTTGTTTGCTGCATCACCACCGAATTGTGGTAATACGTCAGTATAAGCTGTGATTGCTTTTAACACACCGTCATTACGACCATAATCGAATGAACCTGCATCACCAAAATTTAAACCAGCAAACGCATAACGAACTTCGTTATTAGAGTTTTTACCTGCTTTTGCTTCATATTCCCAACGACCGTAACCAGTTACGCTGTCAGTGATTTGAGTTTGACCAGACATACCTAAACGAGCTGAAGTATCATCACCTTCACCTGCTTGGCCACGATCAGTGATGTTGTTAGCTGCTTTTACTCGGCCATAAAAGTCAACTTTATTACCATCTTTGTTCCAAACTTCGATAGACGCATTTGCACCTGCCGCTACTAAAAGAGCAGGGATAGCGATTGCCAATAGATTACGTTTCATTTTTTACCCTCATGGTTATTTTTCTAAAAAAGACACACCCCATAAGTTTAGTGTCAATTTTGCTTAAAAATCATTCATTCCAAAGATAATAGTATCACTATTATCTTTATTTACTTTTTACAGTATCGTAAATTATGTATAAATTTTTTTTAAAATCAAGCGAACTTTTCATAAAACCTGCTGTCTAAGCCTAAAACCAGGACTGTTTGATGATTTTTTAATCAAATATAGACTAAAAATTAGTTAACTGGAAATCCCAACCCTATATCAGATCGGGAAATTTAATCAGCTTAAAAATTTGCATTACGTGGTGTTCTCGGAAATGGGATCACATCACGTACATTTTGCACGCCGGTGACATAAACAATCAGGCGTTCAAAGCCAAGACCAAATCCAGAGTGAGGTACTGTACCATAACGGCGTAAATCTCGATACCACCAATAATCTTCTTTTTTCAGTCCCATTTCTTCCATACGTTTATCCAACATATCTAAACGCTCTTCACGCTGTGAACCACCAATAATTTCACCAATCCCCGGCGCTAAAACGTCCATTGCTGCAACTGTTTTACCATCATCATTCATACGCATATAAAACGCTTTAATATCTTTTGGATAGTTTTTTACAACCACTGGCGCTTTAAAGTGCTGTTCAGCTAAATAACGTTCATGTTCAGAGGCTAAATCGATTCCCCAACTGACTGGGTTTTCAAACTTAGCATCACAGTTTTGTAAAATAGTGATAGCATCGGTGTAATCAACTTGTGCAAAATCAGCATTAATAAAGTTCTCAAGACGTTTAATTGCTTCTTTATCAACATGCTGGGCAAAAAATTGCATATCATCAGCTCGCTTTTCTAATACGGCTTTAAACACATATTTCAACATATCTTCAGCAAGCTTAGCGTTGTCGTTAAGATCAGCAAACGCTACTTCAGGCTCCATCATCCAAAACTCAGCTAAATGACGAGTTGTATTTGAGTTTTCAGCCCTAAATGTTGGACCAAAAGTATAAACTTTAGAAAGTGCACAAGCATAAGTTTCGGCATTTAATTGCCCAGAAACAGTTAAAAATGCTTCTTTACCAAAAAAGTCTTTATCAAAATCGACCTTACCACTATCCGATTTAGGCAGATTTAACATATCCAGTGTCGAAACACGGAACATTTCGCCCGCTCCTTCGGTATCTGATGCAGTAATAATAGGTGTTGATAACCAATAAAAACCGCGTTCGTCAAAAAATTGATGAATAGCTTGTGCTAGCGTATGGCGTACACGAGTTATTGCACCAACAATATTGGTTCTTGCTCTTAAATGAGCCACTTCTCGCAAGTATTCAATAGAATGACGTTTAGCTGCCATTGGGTAAGTTTCAGGATCATCAACAAAGCCATATACTTCAACTTGTGTTGCCTGTAATTCATATTTCTGACCTTGACCTGGTGATTCTACCACTTTACCAGTGACTTTAACCGAACAACCAGCCGTTAAACGTAAGATCTCTTGTTCATAATTAGGTAAATTATTTTCAATAACCGCCTGAATAGGATCAAAGCAAGAGCCATCATAAACGGCTAAAAATGAAATGCCGGCTTTAGAATCACGCCGAGTTCTTACCCAACCTTGAACAGAAATTGTGCTACCAACAGCAATTTTGCCTTGTAACACATCAACAATAGGTGCAACTGAAGTCATTTTAATTATCCATCTCTACATTAATTGTTTAAGTAATCTTTAAAGTAATACAGATCTATTCTAACGGTTATTCCATAGCAAAATGGAATTCTTAAATAATAAAATCTTGATTACTGATCTCTATTTTCTAATATGAACGATAGGTTAAATATTAATTATTATCAAATTTTAACACTAAAAGTTCGTTTTAATTCATCAATAAAATCTAAATCCTGAGATATTGTTTTCCCTGGACTATCTGATAGTTTTGCAACGGATTGATTATTGCATTCCGTTAATTTAAGTACAATATTCAATGCTTTAGTATTCGCTTCTTTAGAAGGAATATCGCAAGCCAAAAAACCACCTACGCCAAAAGATAATTTTACGCGATGATTAAAATGCTGATAAATATTAAGTGCCTTATCAAAATTCAAACTGTCTGAAAATACCAATAACTTTGTTTTAGGATCAATGCCTAACTGCTGGTAATGCGCAATCGCCTTTTCTCCCCACTCGATTGAATCACCCGAATCATGACGAAGCCCTTGATAGTGAGACGCAAAGTGCAGGTCAAAATCACGTAAAAACGCATCCATTGTAATACAATCGGTCAATGCCACTCCCAAATCATGAGGATATTCATCTAACCAAACCTGAAGCGCATTTGTTTGACAATCCTGAAGACTATAGCTTAAACGCTGATGAGCTTGAAACCACTCATGTGCTTGAGTTCCAACAGGCGTAAGCCCTAAACGATAGGCAAGTAAATAATTGCTAGTACTGTGAAAGTTATTAAAATGCGTTTTCAAATAACTAACAACAGCCTCTTGCACCGAAAACGAATAACGCCTACGAGTACCAAAATCCATTAAATTAAAACCCGACATATCCATATTAGCTGTTTTCTCATTAAACAAAGCTAATTTATCTTTTAGCCTTGCCAATGCTTCAGGAACACCAATATTTGGCGAACGATCTTTATGGACAATCTCACTGATAATAGCAAGTAATGGCACTTCCCATAAAATGACATCTAACCATTTTCCTTTAATGGTAATAGAAAGCACCCCATCTTCATTTTTTATAGTAAGCAAATTACTATTGAAACGCCATTTTTTAAGCCAATTTAAATAGTCAGATTTAAAAAAGGAGATATTTGATAAATAGTTAAATTCATCATCAGACAAAGCTAATGATTCCATTAATTTCACTTGATGTATTATTTGATCTGCATATTGCCCAAGTAAATCATCACTACGACAACGAAACTGCGCAACCACGGTTGCTTCAGGATAGCGATGAAATACAGCCTGCTGCATATGCAACTTATAAGCATCAGTATCTAATATTGATGTAATGATTGCTGGTAACATGTAAATTTAATGCTATTACTTTAAAGAAAATTCCGAAGATTATAGCAGAATAATAATGAAGATATAGATTAATTATGTAATAAGATTGTTTTTAATCGGCTATAATATTCACTAGCACAACGTATAAATTGAGTCCAAACCAAAAGGTCATAACAACATGAATACAAAAACACCTGAAGCGCAACCTATTGCAAAAAACCGTCTTGATTATAAAGCGCCTAATTTTACTATTACCGACATTGATCTTGATTTTGATTTAGCGCCCGAAATAACAACAGTAACAGCCCGTAGCCACGTCGTTCAAAAAAACCAACAGGCAAGCGATTTAATTTTAGATGGTGAAGACCTTAAATTGATCTCCATTAATATCGACGAGCAACCATGGAATGATTATCAAATCACAAAAACAGGACTAATTATTCACAACGTGCCTACCGAGTTTACTTTAACGATTGTTAACGAAATCAAACCGATTAATAATACCGCACTGGAAGGATTATACGTATCAGGCGAAGCGCTTTGTACGCAATGTGAAGCGGAAGGATTCCGACATATCACCTATTACCTTGACAGACCCGATGTACTTGCACGTTTTTCAACACGCATCACTGCGAATAAACAACGCTATCCTTACCTACTCTCAAATGGTAATCGCATCTCGCAAGGTGAACTTGCTGATGGACGTCATTGGGTACAATGGCAAGATCCTTTTCCTAAACCAGCCTACTTATTTGCCTTAGTCGCTGGTGATTTTGATATTTTAAAAGATCAGTTTATTACGCAATCCAAACGTAAAGTTGATTTAGAAATTTATGTTGATAAAGGTAATTTAGATCGTTCTCACTGGGCAATGACAAGCTTGAAAAATGCAATGCGTTGGGACGAAACACGTTTTGGACTTGAATATGATTTAGATATTTTTATGATCGTTGCTGTCGATTTTTTCAATATGGGGGCAATGGAAAACAAAGGTTTAAATATCTTTAACTCAAAATATGTGCTGGCCAAGCCACAAACAGCGACAGATGATGACTACCTAGGTATTGAAGGGGTAATTGGTCATGAATATTTTCACAACTGGACAGGTAATAGAGTCACCTGTCGTGACTGGTTCCAACTCAGTTTAAAAGAAGGATTAACAGTATTTCGTGATCAAGAATTTAGCGCCGATATGGGATCTCGCGCAGTCAAACGGATTGAAGATGTAAAACTTTTGCGTACCGTTCAATTTGCCGAAGATGCCAGCCCAATGTCTCACCCTATTCGCCCAGAACAAGTTATTGAAATGAATAACTTTTATACAGTAACCGTATACGAAAAAGGAGCTGAAGTTATTCGTATGATGCATACCTTGTTAGGTGAAGATAAATTCCAAGCAGGCATGAAACTCTATTTCAAACGCCATGATGGTAGTGCCGCAACGTGTGATGATTTTGTTGCTGCCATGCAAGATGCCTCTGGCATCGATTTAACTCAGTTTAAATTATGGTATAGTCAATCAGGTACACCGGAACTAACCGTTACTGATAAGTACGATGCAACAAATCAACAATATACTTTAATAGTGGAACAATATACACCACCGACACAAGATCAAAATCAAAAACAGGCATTACATATCCCGCTTGATATTGAATTATATCAACCTAACGGCGAAGTCATTACACTGCAATACCAAGGCAAAACTATTCACCATGTTTTAAATTTAAAGAAGAGTAAACAACAATTTATCTTTGATAAGGTAACTGAAAAGCCGATCATTTCATTATTACGTGATTTTTCAGCCCCCGTTAAGTTAACTTATGATTATCAAGATAATGATCTCATTTTCCTAATGCAACACGCGACTAACGCATTTAGCCGCTACGATGCAGCGCAAATGCTATTGGCAAAATATGTTCGTTTAAATGTAAAAAATCATCAAGAAAATCAAAAGCTAACACTAACTGATTCAGTATTAGATGCATTTAGAGCTGTATTGTTATCAGAAAATACAGATCCTTCCCTTATCGCGCAAATATTGACCTTGCCATCTGAAAACGAATTAGCCAATTTATTTACTGTGGTTGATCCAATTGCTATTCATGAAGTACGTCTATTTTTATTAACTCAATTTGCAAACGAACTTTATGATGAATTATTAGCTGTTTATCACTACAATAACACTTCACAATATCAAATTAAACATAATGATATTGCTAAGCGATCACTTAAAAACTGCTGTTTAACTTTATTAGCTTATGCTGATGACAATTCGCGCGCAAATACATTAGTGAGCCAACAATATCATCAAGCCAATAATATGACCGATTGTTTAGCCGCCTTGAATGTAGCGGTAAAAGCTCAACTTGATTGTCGAACAGAGCTATTAGTAGACTTTGATGATAAATGGCATCAAGATGGACTAGTTATGGACAAATGGTTAGCATTGAACGCAACAAGCCCTGATAAGAACGCCCTTGCTACAGTGAAAAAATTATTAACTCACCGCTCATTTACGCTCAGTAATCCAAATCGCATCCGCGCATTAATTGGTGCCTTTGTAAATAATAACCCTGTGGCATTTCATGCTAAAGATGGTAGTGGTTATCAATTCTTAGTTGAAATCCTCACTGAGTTAAACCAAAAAAATCCGCAAGTTGCCGCAAGACTCATCGATCCACTGATTCGATTAAAACGTTATGACGAAAAACGTCAACAACAGATGCGAAAAGCACTTGAAGATTTGTTAAAAATTGAAAATTTATCTAAAGATTTATTTGAAAAAATTAGCAAAGCATTAGAAGCATAAATAGCAAAAATATTATCATCCTGTAATATTCTTACAGGATGATATTACATAAATGAAAAATTGAAGCTTGATACTAAAACACATCTCTAGCTAAAATTTTTTGATAATTATTCTCATGAGTCTTAAATAATGACAATAAAAGAAATCACACCAACAGAACTGGCAGAAAAACTAAACCAGTTTGATAACATTTTCTTACTTGATGTACGCGAAGCTAACGAAGTCGCTATTTGCAACATTAATGGTGCAACGCATATTCCAATGAACCTAATTCCACTGTATTTAGACAAAATCCCTGATGAAATCGATATTATTATTTACTGTCATCACGGCATAAGAAGCCTTAATGTCGCTAACTATTTAGCTGAAAATGGTTTTGATACCGATTACCTTTACAACCTGACAGGGGGAATTGATGCTTGGGCATGCATAATTGATCAACAAATGCCAAGATATTAAAGTTCCCGTTATCAAACGGGCTTTATTTTTTTCTCGTTTATTCTTTAGGCATTATCCAATAGCCATTTTGATTATGTGCTTTCCTAATAATATTTAAGGTATTAAAACCATTTAATTAAAAACTATTCGCAAAATGACAATGCGTTTAATTGATTTCTTTATTCACAAATATCAAGTAAAATAGACCTAATTATAATTTTAGCAGTATAGGAAATAATGGTGGAAGAGGCATTACAGAAAAATTTGGTTGAAATTCATGATATGTCTTTTTATCGTGGAACAAGACCTATTTATAAAAATATGAGTCTGAATGTCCCAAAAGGAAAAGTCACGGCAATTATGGGACCTTCTGGTATTGGTAAAACCACCTTATTACGTCTGATTGGTGGACAATTAAAACCGCAATCAGGAAAAATTCTATTTGATGGTGAAGATATACCCAGCATGTCGCGTTCAAGATTGTATGAAGTACGTAAACGCATGAGCATGTTATTTCAATCAGGTGCCTTATTTACTGATCTAACGGTATTTGACAATGTGGCCTATCCATTACGCGAACACTTTAACTTACCTGAACCTATATTACACAATTTAGTGCTAATGAAATTGCAAGCGGTTGGCTTACGTGGCGCAGCTCAAATGATGCCTTCTGAATTATCTGGTGGTATGGCAAGACGAGCCGCTTTAGCTAGAGCTATAGCGCTAGATCCCGATTTAATCATGTTTGACGAACCATTTGCAGGACAAGATCCTATCTCAATGGGCGTGATTGTTAAACTGATATCTGAAATTAACCAATCATTAGGATTAACTTGCATTGTTGTAAGTCATGATGTGAGTGAAGTACTCAGTATTGCAGACTATGCTTATATTGTAGCTGAACAACATATTATTGCAGGTGGTACACCGCAGCAATTGCGTGATAATGACGATTCACGGGTTAAACAGTTCCTTGACGGTTTGGCTGATGGACCAGTTCCTTTTCATTATCCTGCTGATGATTACCGATTAGACCTAAGCAGAGGTATAAAATAATGTTGAATTTACTGGCAAAATTAGGGCAATGGTTTATCAATATCATTGCGATGATTGGCCGTTCCGGTGTTATGCTGTTTGGGGCATTAATTGGTAGGCCACAATTTAACAAACAATTTCCATTACTCATTAAGCAATTTTATTTTGTTGGAGTACAATCACTGACCATTATTATTGTCTCTGGTCTTTTTATAGGCATGGTTCTGGCTCTGCAAGGTTATTTTATTCTAACTACTTTTGGAGCCGAAGCAAGCATTGGAATGATGGTTGCTCTAGCCCTACTTCGCGAATTAGGGCCTGTTGTCGCAGGTCTACTGTTTGCTGGCCGTGCAGGCTCTGCTTTAACAGCCGAAATTGGTTTAATGAAAGCAACTGAACAGTTATCAAGTATGGAGATGATGGCAATTGATCCACTACGACGTATTATCGCTCCGCGTTTTTGGGCTGGATTTTTTAGTATGCCGTTTTTAACTGCAATTTTTGTCACCGTGGGCATTTTAGGTGGCTCGCTTGTTGGTGTTGATTGGAAAGGTATTGATGCGGGCTTTTTTTGGTCATCTATTCAAAGCAATGTTGATTGGTGGCATGATTTAGGAAACTGTTTTGTCAAAAGCTTTGCATTTGCCATCGCTAGCACTTGGATTGCACTTTTTAATGGTTACGATTGTGTACCAACATCAGAAGGAATTAGTCGAGCAACAACAAGCACTGTTGTTTATTCATCATTAGTTATTTTGGGGTTAGATTTTATTTTAACCGCATTAATGTTTAGTCATTGAGGTCATTAAACATGAGTCGTAAAATCGAAATTACAGTAGGATTATTTATGGTACTGGTCATTTGTTCAGTGCTATTTTTATGTTTTAAAGTAACCGATCCAACATCATTTGCAAGCCATAATTCCTATCGAGTTTATGCTGTATTTGAGAATATTGGGGGATTAAAAGCACGTTCTCCGATCAAAATTGGTGGGGTAGTCATTGGTCGCGTCAGTAATATTTCGCTAAATTCGTCAAATGGCAATCAATACAAACCTTATGTAGCCATGGATATTGATGCACAATATAATAAAATTCCAAGTTCAAGTTCACTTTCAATTAAGACATCTGGAATACTTGGAGAACAGTTTATTGATATCAATATAGGCGTTGATAGAGAAACAGAATTTAGTATTGACGCATCAGGCGTTGATCCAGCTATTTTAGCTAAAGCAGAAAAAAATAAAACTCCGCCATACTTACTCGAAGGTTTTGTTGTGCAAAACACCACACCTGCTCTCGTTTTAGAAGATCTCATTGGTAAATTCCTTTACAGTATAGGAGGCTCATCAGATAAAGACAAAGCCAACAAAGATAAAAAAGAAGATACAACTGAAAACTAAGGAGTTAACATGTTAAACAAATTTAAAACAACTATTTTTTTAGTATTAGCTTTATTGTTTAGTTCTACAGCCTTTGCTGAAAACGATCCCTATAAAGAAATGCAAGTTTCTGCTGATAAGATTTTTAGCACCATGAATGCACAATCCGCAGCATTAAAATCAAACCCTAACAAACTAAAAGAGATTGTAAGATCGGATTTATTGCCTTATGTACAAGTCAAATATGCAGGTGCATTGATTTTAGGTAATTATTATAAAAGTGCAACAGAAGCACAACGCACGGCTTACTTTGAAGCTTTTGAAAACTACCTTGTACAAGCTTTCGCTCAAGCATTATCTATGTATAATGGTCAAACCTATCAAGTTGAATCGCCTAAAGATTTAACTGGCAAAACACTTATTTCTATTCGTGTTTTATTAAATCAACCGGATAAAAATCAACAACCATTGCGTATTGATTTTCAATGGCGTAAAAACTCTATCACAGGCGAATGGAAAGCTTATGATTTAGTTGCTGAAGGTGTAAGCATGATCACCACAAAACAAAATGAATGGTCAACTATTTTACGTCAAGATGGTATTGATGCATTAACCAAACAATTAACTGAACTTTCAAATCGCAATATTGATCCAAATACTAAACAAAAAGGTTAGTCGATAATGTCGCGAATCAAAACAGAACAACAACAAGATATATTATGTTTACAGGGTGAACTTGATGTTCACTCCTTAAACGACTTATGGTCAACACAAGACTCTATTTTAAACGGTATAAAATGCATTGATGTAGAGCAACTTACTCGGGTTGACTCTTCAGGGCTCGCGACGTTAATTTATTTTTGCAATAAATATCATGTCAAACTCAAAGGTATTAACCCTCAATTGCAAACGCTCATTACCTTGTATGATTTACAACCTGTAATCAACATTTAAAATAGATTAGGTTTTGTACTGAGACACCGTGCTAAAAAACGGCACTACAACACAGAATTACTAAAAAACTTTTAATAAAAAATAGTCCTTACATTTATATTAATGATGAGTATTACTAATGAATAAACAAGAAATTATAGATAAATTAAAAAGTTCTCTTGAGCTTGATGATGTACATGTCTTGACCGACGATGGTAGCCATTTCCAAGTTATTGCTGTCGGTGAATTATTTGCCGATTTAAGTCGCGTAAAAAAGCAACAAACAATTTATGCTCCTTTGGCAGAATTCATCCATGATAACCGTATCCATGCTCTTTCTATAAAAACTTACACTCCTACTGAATGGCAACGCGAACGCAAATTGATGGGATTATAATGCTTCCCAAGTATGACATTCTCTTGAATTAACTGAATTTGCCACCATATTGTATTCTATCAATAGACAACCCATGTGTATAAAGGTATCGCTACATGACTAATCCATTATTAACAGATGCACCATTACCACTTTTTTCAAAAATTAAACCCGAGCATGTTTTGCCTGCTATACAAGAAACTTTAAAAAACTGCAGAAATACAATTGAAACAGTACTAAAACAAAATAGTCAATACACTTGGGATAACTTAATCCAACCAATTGATGAAGTGGACGAAAAATTTGGTCGAGCTTGGTCGCCAGTTAGCCATCTTAATTCAGTTAAAAATAGCCCAGAACTACGCGAAGCTTATGAAGCTTGTCTGCCATTATTATCTGAATACAGCACATGGGTTGGACAACATAAACCTTTATATCAAGCCTATAAACAGCTCAAAGAAAGCGAACAATATGCGACGTTAAGCAAAGCACAAAAAAAAGTTATTGATAATGCATTGCGTGACTTTGAATTATCCGGAATTGGCTTACCTGATGATAAACAAAAACGCTACGGTGAAATTGTCGCAAAACTATCAGAATTATCCTCAAAGTATAGCAATAATGTACTTGATGCGACCATGGGTTGGTCAAAATTAATTACCGATATCAAAGAACTCTCTGGTATGCCTGAAAGTGCGCTTGCTGCAGCCAAAGAACAAGCAAAAATAAAAGACAAAGAGGGATGGTTACTTACCTTAGATATGCCAAGTTATCTTCCTGTTATGACTTATTGTGATAATCGTGATTTACGTTTTGAACTTTATCAAGCCTATACTACTCGTGCATCAGATCAAGGCCCTCATGCAGGTAAGTGGGATAATACAGAAATCATCAAACAAATCTTAACGCTACGTAATGAGCTTGCACAATTACTAGGCTTCAATACCTATGCAGATAAATCTCTTGCAACAAAAATGGCTGAGTCCACTTCACAAGTCATCGAATTTTTAACTAATTTAGCAACTAAAGCTAAACCTCAAGGTGAAAAAGAGCTAGCTGAACTTAAGCGTTATGCTTATGAGTTTTTTGGTGCTAGTGATATCAAACCATGGGATGTGGCTTATTATAGTGAAAAACAAAAACAGTATTTGTACACCATTAACGATGAAGAGTTGCGTCCTTATTTTCCTCAGCAACGAGTGATTGATGGCTTATTTGAGGTGGTACACCGTATCTTTGGTATTACAGCCAAAGAGCGACAAGGCGTGGAAGTTTGGGATCCTGAAGTGAAATTTTATGATCTATTTGCCGCTAACGGTGAATTAAAAGGTAGCTTCTATCTTGATTTATATGCGCGCGAACACAAGCGTGGTGGCGCTTGGATGGATGATTGTATTGGTCGTATGCGTTTTGCTGATGGTCATGTACAAAAACCGGTTGCCTATTTAACCTGTAACTTTAATCGCCCTGTTGGCGACAAACCAGCGCTATTTACGCACGATGAAGTCACCACCCTATTCCATGAGTTTGGTCATGGTTTACACCACATGTTAACCGAAATTGATACTTCATCTGTCGCAGGTATTAATGGTGTACCTTGGGATGCGGTTGAATTACCTAGTCAATTCTTAGAAAACTGGTGTTGGCAACCCGAAGCGCTTGCATTTATATCAGGACATTATCAAACTGGCGAACCACTGCCAGCAGAAATGTTAGAAAAAATGCTAGATGCTAAAAACTACCAAGCCGCGCTATTTATTTTACGCCAATTGGAATTTGGTCTATTTGACTTTAAATTACATACACAAAAAGATCCAGATATTTTAAACACATTAGCCGAAGTAAGAAAACAAGTCGCTGTTGTGCCTACTGTTGAATGGGGTCGATTCCCGCATGCATTTAGTCATATCTTTGCTGGAGGTTATGCTGCTGGTTATTACAGCTATTTATGGGCAGAAGTATTATCCGCTGATGCATTTTCACGTTTTGAAGAAGAAGGCATCTTCAACGCTAAAACCGGTAATGCCTTTCTTGATAACATCTTATCGCAAGGCGGTAGCGATGAACCAATGACACTATTTAAAAACTTCCGAGGTCGCGAACCTCAACTTGAAGCACTACTTCGACATTATGGCATCCACTAGTCCTAACATAGCTCAGCTAAAATTATTAGCTGAGCAGTGGTTATCGGCACATGCCGATCTACCGTTCACTCTGATTACCCAAAACAATCAACTTGAGTTACAAAAGACTGACGAACCAAAATTAGGTTCAATATGTGTTAATTTCGTTTCAGGAACAATGGCTCATCGTCGTCAATTTGGTGGTGGTCGTGGTGAAGCAATTGCTAAAGCAGTCGGGATAAAAGGTGAGTATTTACCTACCGTTGTTGATACCACAGCAGGGCTTGGTCGAGATGCCTTTGTTTTAGCATCTATCGGTTGTCATGTCACTATGTTTGAGCGGCACCCTGTCGTTGCTGCATTATTAGAAGATGGTTTACAGCGTGCCTATCAAGATCCCCATATTGGTAGTTGGCTTGAGCAGCATTTACGTTTAATTTATCATTCAAGCATTGAGGGATTAAGTGCTTACCCAGATAAACCCGATGTGATTTATCTCGACCCCATGTTTCCACATCGTCAAAAAAGTGCACTTGTCAAAAAAGAGATGCGCATATTCCAACAACTAGTTGGTAGTGATAATGATGCTGATAGTTTATTAGAACCAGCAAGAAAATTAGCCCAAAAACGGGTTGTGGTCAAAAGACCAGATTATGCGCCGTTTTTAGCCAATCAAAAACCGACGGCCGAAATTAAAACAAAAAATCACCGTTTTGATATATATACACCTTTAAAGTAATACAGGAACACGTTTTAAATTATGCGATTAGATAAATTTCTTGCTCATCACTTAGGCGCCAGTCGCACGATTGTCACCAAAGAACTCAAAGCTAAAAAAGTGACTGTCGATGGTGAGATTATAAAATCAGGCGCTTATCAATTATCGCCAAAACAGATTGTTCATTATGATGGTTATCAAATCGAACAAGTTACCAGCCAGCGCTATTTCATGCTCAATAAGCCCCAAGGCTATGTTTGTTCAACCGATGATCCTGACCATCCCACTATTCTTTATTTTATTGATGAGCCGATGCCTGAAAAATTACATGCAGCTGGCAGGCTTGATCTTGATACGACAGGGTTGGTATTGCTGACCGATGATGGTAAATGGTCACACCGAATTACATCACCCAAGCATCATTGTGAAAAAGTCTATGCCGTCACAGTTGAACAACCACTAGGCATTGAACTGATTGATATATTTAATAATGGCATCCAATTAAAAAGTGAGAAATCACTCACTAAACCAGCTAAATTATATATTATCGATGATTTTCACGCTGAACTAACCATTAGTGAAGGGCGATATCATCAAGTTAAACGCATGTTTGCTGCAGTCAATAATCATGTTGTTGCGTTGCATCGCAAACAGATCGGCAAAGTAATCCTTGATATACCTGAAGGGGAATATCGACCACTTACACAAGATGAAATCGACTCGTTTAATTGACACGTAAAATTTACAGAGATCTAAACCACAACTTTTCATTTAGATAATTAAAGATTTTTTAAATAATTTTGTGTCATTTATTGTCGCGCATTTGGTTATGCGCATCTTGAATAAAAATTGAAGGAAGTACGACGTGCCAACTCAAAATACTTTAGTTAATCTTAAAATTTCTAAAAAAGCGCTGATTTTTATTCTTGGATTACTCTCTATGTTAATGCCTTTATCCATAGACATGTATTTACCAAGCATGCCAACTATCGCTCGTGATTTTAATGTAGCTGATTCGGCTGTACAGCTAACAATCAGCTGCTATTTATTAGGATTTTCTGTTGGTCAACTTTTATTTGGACCGCTTACTGACAGTTATGGACGACGTAACGTATTAATTTTTGGTTTAATTATTTTTATAGTTGCAGCGTTAAGCTGTGGTATTGCAGTTAATATTAATCAATTAATCACAGCACGTTTTTTTCATGGCATTGCGGCAGCAGCAACAACAATTGTAATAAATGCACTAATGAAAGATATTTATCGTGATCGTGATGAATTTTCTAAAATGATGTCGTTTGTAATGCTGATATCTAATGTTGCTCCTTTATTAGCTCCAATTATTGGTGGATTTATTTTATATTGGTTCAATTGGCAAGCCAATTTCTACACTATCAGCCTAATTGCTTTAACCTGCTTTGGTCTAGTCATCACCTTTATTCCGGAAACACTAGCAAAAACAAAACGTGATAAATTTAGCTTAATTCGCATTTTAAATAATTTCATTACGCTATTTCGCCATAAACAAGTGTTAATTTATATGATGATAGGTGCATTTTCTGGTGCTGGATTGTTTTCATTTTTAAGCTTAGGGCCTTTTGTTTATATGAACCTGCACGGTGTTGCATCCACTAATTTTGGTTACTACTTTGCGTTCAATATCATAGTTATGGTCCTAATGAATACATTAAATAGCCGTTTTGTAAAACATGTTGGCTCTATTAAAATGATGCGCTTAGGCCTGTCGCTCCAATTTATTATGGCAATAGGACTGATGATCGTCACATTCTTTAATTTTGGGTTTGCCTATCTTGTTGCTTGTGTTGCTGGTTATATCGGTTGTATGTCAACCATTGGTGGCAATAGCATGGCAATCATTTTAGACTTTTACCCCCATATTGCAGGCACGGCGTCTTCTCTTGCCGGTACGATTCGATTTGCCGTTGCAGGGGCAATAGGTATATTATTATCAATATTAGTCTCAACGCATACTGCTGCAACCATAACGATCGACAATACAACAGAATGGCTAATGGTTGGCTCTATGGTCTTATGTAATTTCCTTTCTGTTGGATTATTTTTAAGGATCAAAAACATCAAAAGGTAATAGTAATGATTTATCAACTAGGTAATTTACATCCACAAATTCATCAAAATTGTTTTATTGCAAAATCTGCCGATATTATTGGTGATGTTGTTTTACAAGAAGGTGTCTCTATCTGGTTTAATGCTGTTTTACGGGGTGATATTGCCCCCATACGTATAGGAAAAAATAGTAACGTACAAGATAACTGCACAATTCACCTTGAAACCGACATCCCTTGCATTGTTGGCGAAAACGTCACTATCGGTCACAACGTCATTCTTCATAGCTGTACGATTGAAGATAATGTACTAATTGGTATGGGCAGTACAATTCTCAATAACGCTAAAATCGCAAAAAACTGCTTAGTAGGTGCTAATTCACTAGTTACCCATTCGCTTCCTTATGAAGAAGGATGTCTTATTATGGGATCACCAGCGAAAATTATCCGCAAATTGACCGAAGCAGAAATCAACGGCAATATAAAAAATGCACAACATTATGTACAAAACGGAAAACGATTTAACCAAAATCTAACCCCTGTTAATTCATAACAACACTATTGATAATAATAAATGCGGTTTTATCTTTTATTCACTCTTTGAGAGAGTGCAATTTATGATAAAATGCCCACAATTTTAATAGCGACAATGTTTAGGTACGTGTTTGAAAAAGCCCAAAATTACAAGAAAACAAATTACAACTCAATTTATTCTATTTACAATAATCGGGTTAGCTGTTTGTTTATTTTTATCACAGTACAGTTACGATCCGTCTGATCCCGGTTGGTCTCGTACTGCTTGGCACGATCCTATTAGTAATTTTGGTGGTTATATTGGCGCATATACCTGCGATATTCTTTTTCAATTTTTAGGTTTTATCGCTTACAGCCTACCTTTCATTGTTATTTTTATTTGTTTACAATCAATTGTCTATTTTTACAAGCATGCTAATAAGCCTATTAACTACTTTAGTCTTTCATTTCGGATTATTGGAATTTTAGCGTTTATATTTAGTGCTACAGGATTTTTTGCTTTAAATATTCGTGATTCTGAACAGTTTGAAGCTGGTGGTTATTTGGGTGCGATAGTCATCGAAAGCCTTTTACCCATTATAAATAACGTTGCTTTATCATTCATTCTTCTTGGAACTTGCTTAGCCTGTGTCACGTTATTAACTGGATTATCATGGCTCAATCTAATCGAAAAACTAGGTGCTTTTGTCATGCTTCTACTGTTACCGATTAGATGGTTAATTAAATCTCGCCCGACAAATAACTATGAACAACCTGACTCACACCATGAAAAACCGATAATAGAGTCTGATGAGGAGACAAAATCACCTCAATTTACCATACCATTTGAAACAAAAAATGATAATTCCCATATCATTCAAACATCAACCGCAATCCCGAGCAATGAAACCTTCCAAGAGCAGTCTTCAAATACTACGACATTGACTGACAATGAAGAAATTTCAATCAAAACTACTGCTGAATTAATTGGATCATCGCGCGAAGATGCCCAATTACCACCGTCAAGTACAACCTCACAAACAATTGACAATCCGCCAAGGAAAGAACTTGACCCAGACGAAATTCTATCTCGTCTAGAATCGATTATCCAAAACATAAATACAAACAAAGCCACACCCGATCAAGAGCAAGCATTGTCTTCATCAATGGAGCAAATAAAACAGGTAATACAAACGCAAAAATCAGCAGAAAAATTGTCTTTTGAAGAGCCAGACAAATACACTATTTCTGATGCTCCAAGTAAACCCTTATTTACTTCGGTACATAATGAGCCTGAAATTAAATTCACTCATGAACAAACACACATTGAACCAGCTATAGACGTTGCAAAGGTTGAAATAATTGAATCTAAGCAACCATTTATCCAAGAACCAGAGGTTATTACTGATCAAGCAAATATTATTAACATAGCAGACACAGCAAACATCACAGATACAGAAACTGACACTGACACAGAAGTAAAAGCAGAATCAGAAGCCAAACAACTGGAATATATTGATACCGAAGCGCTAAAAAAAGCCAATCCAATCATTGACGATATCTATCCTGAAGAAGATCGTATTGAAGATGTACAACACTACCATTCCAACGAAAGCGACGAAGAAAGTTTAATTCATCCATTATTACGACGAAATGATAAACCATTACCAAAACCAACTACACCTTTGCCGTCGCTAAACTTGTTAACCGCGCCACCGACAGCTCGAATCGAAGTTGATCATGCCGCTTTAAATGCCATGTCTGAACTAATTGAAAAAAGTTTATCGGATTACCGCGTAAAAGCTAAAGTGGTTGATTATTTACCGGGACCTGTAATTACTCGTTTTGAAATTGAACTGGCACCGGGTATTAAAGCCGCACGAATTTCAACGCTAGACCGTGATTTAGCGCGTTCACTATCCATGCCATCAGTACGTGTAGTCGAAGTCATTCCTGGTAAACCTTATGTTGGCATTGAATTACCTAATAAAAATCGCCAAACGGTCTACTTTAGGGAGGTCTTAGATAGTCCTCAATTTAAAGATGCGCCATCACCGCTAACGATAGTATTAGGGAAAGATATTTCTGGACAATCGGTGGTTGCTGATTTGGCAAAGATGCCACACTTATTAGTTGCTGGTACGACAGGTTCAGGTAAATCTGTCGGCGTTAATGCAATGATTTTAAGCATTTTATATAAATCGCAACCTGAAGATGTCAGGTTTATAATGATTGACCCGAAAATGCTTGAATTATCTATTTACGAAGGGATACCACACTTATTAACTCAAGTAGTAACCGATATGAAAGATGCCGCCAATGCGCTTAATTGGTGTGTTAACGAAATGGAACGACGCTATCGACTCATGTCGGCGTTAGGTGTCCGTAATATTGCCGGTTATAACGAAAAAATCAAACTGGCAGAACAAATGGGACGACCGATTCCCGATCCGCTATGGAAACCAACCGATAGCATGGATCTTAACATGCCGACACTTGAAAAATTACCGTACATTGTAGTTATGGTTGATGAGTTTGCAGATCTTATTATGGCAGTCGGTAAAAAAGTAGAAGAGTTAATTGCACGACTTGCTCAAAAAGCACGGGCGGCTGGTATTCACTTGGTATTAGCGACACAGCGCCCCTCAGTTGATGTCATTACCGGCTTAATCAAAGCAAATATTCCAACACGCATTGCCTTTACAGTATCAAGTAAAATTGACTCGCGTACCATTTTAGATCAAATGGGCGCAGAATCACTACTTGGTATGGGGGATATGCTTTATTTGGCCCCTAATAGTTCCATTCCAATTCGCGTTCACGGTGCCTTTGTCCGTGATGAAGAAGTGCACGCCGTTGTACAAGATTGGAAAGCACGTGGCACACCAAAATATATCGAAAATGTCACTGTAGCAACCGACGAAAGTGAAAACGGTAACGCAGATATGTTAACTGAAGAGCTCGATCCATTATTTGATCAAGTTGTCGCTTTTGTTGTTGAAACACGAAGAGCATCAATTTCTAGCGTACAACGCAAATTTAGAATTGGATATAACCGAGCTGCCCGCATTGTGGAACAAATGGAAGTAGAAGGCATTATTAGCGCCCCAAGCCACAACGGTAATCGAGAAGTACTTGCGGTATCAACGCATAGTGATTATTAATCCTTATAATAAACCAAGCTATTTAAAACAATGGATTGGTTTATTATGCCATTACAGCGCACAACAGAATAACTATCATCCCCAATAGGTAACAAATAATAATGAACGCTTATTATCAGCAAATAGCATTATTAGAGCTAAAACTCAATAATGACTCCAATCGATGCTTACCTGCACAATTAGCAACCCAAGCATTAATTAAAGAAATTTGCCTATCACCTAAGCCCGGATTAGTTGACATGAATAACAGCGGCGCCCACCGCGACATGAATTTTCAAACCTTTATCCACAGCATCAGCGCCATTAGCAACTGGTTTGAACGTTTTTATCAATATGGCAAAGCATCCGCCTTACACGATAACAAACTATTTTTAGCAGGAATTAGACCGATTGGTATTGAGTGTGAACAAGCCATGTTCCAAGCCACCAACCAAGTCAACACCCATAAAGGTGGCATATTTGCTTTTGGATTGCTATTGGGTGCAATTGGCCGATTAGAACAACTTGGTTTACCCACCCATGCACAAAGCATCTGTGAGCAAGTTTCAGGCATTTGCCAAGGTATAGTTCAAAGCGAACTACAGCAAAATAACCAAGCTAATTCAATAGGCGAAAAACTATTTAAACGTCATCACTTATCTGGCGCACGTGGCGAAGCAGAATCTGGTTATGCAACTGTTCGAAACGTTTCACTACCTATCTATCAAGAAATGCAAAACAGTGGCTATGATGAAGAAACTTGCTTATTACAGGCGATGTTATATTTACTGGCTTTTAATCAAGATACTAATCTGGTTTCACGAGGCGGCCTTGATGGGTTGGCTTTTGTTCAAGAACAAGCGAAAAAACTCATCAAACAAGGTGGCATAATGAATCCCAAAGTAAGGGAAAATTTGTATCAACTTGATACCGAATTAATAAAACGCAACCTAAGCCCCGGTGGTTCGGCCGATTTAATTGCGATCACTTGGTTTTTGTCTCAATATAATAGATACCTTTTCTGACCAATTTTTGGGCGGAAAATTAGGTCTTTTTTATTTTGGTGAATAGAATACATTAAGTGCGCAGGTTTCGGACGTTTTAACCTTGGGTGAACAAAATAGCTATCGTGACCACGTCCGAGCTAAGGGAATTAGAGCGAATTCCCTTAGCAATCCCGCGCTTGGCTGCAGAATGTGGCCTTCGGCTACCCTCCGCCATCGCTCGGTCTTAACGCACCGGCTATTATCCGTTCCAGACGGAGAATAGCCTCGCCAAACATCCCTGTTTGGCGTGCTGACCTCGCTCTGTTGTCGGCACATTCTGACGCCGGAACAAGACAGACAACATAACCATCGTTTTTGAGAAAGATTGTTGTGTTTTTGTAAGGCAGTTTTTGTTAAAAAAAAGTCAGAAAAACTTTAATAAAATCAATACCTTTTCTGACCGATTTTTGGGCGAAAAATCGGGCCTTTTTTGTTTTGGTGAATAGAATAAATTGGGTGCGGTGGTTTCGGACGTTTTGAGCTTGGGTGAATAAAATGTGAACTGCACCCCAAAAGTTGTACAAAAAAACTAAGCTGCTGGAAAATAATACTCCCGATATTGAACAGGACTCTTTTTGTCCA
>NZ_WTFC01000023.1:0-42002 GCF_009795795.1 Gilliamella sp. Pas-s95
TCTCCAAACTGTGGTGGTGCGAAGGTGCTAGTATAAATCACCTTTCTACTTTCTTCACTCCACCGTGTTTAAAATTGCACTTCATGTTTGAATCCAGGATTTTAAAATAAAATCAACTATTTATATAATAAATCCGACATTTACTGCTAGATTTTAGGCACCTTTGTTATTGTCATATCGGCGTCCAAATCAATTTATTATTGCTCACAAAACTTCGTTGGACTGACTGAATAAATGATAAATAGCTAAATTAGCTTTTTTGCATTTATGTCAAACTTGATATCTGAATTTATTATAATATAACGTCAAAACACTCTAATTGTGCCGACTCAAAATAAATATCACTGTTATTTGGTCGGTTATTCGTATTACGGTGGGTATGCTTAAAGTGTTCAGAATTAACCCAAGCTTCAAAATCAGCTTTAGATTGCCACTCAGTAAATGAAGAAAATAGTGTATAATTTTCTTCTGTTTTTCCTTGCAAAAAGTAAAAACGGTTAAACCCTTTCATTTCTTTCAGATGGCTATCACGATTTCGCCATATTTCAATAAATGTATCTTCGCTACCCCGTTTAATTTTAAAACGGTTCATTACAATGTACATACCAATCTCCTTTTATAGTTTTATAACATGACATAAAAAAAATAGCACGCCATGCGTGCTATTTGTAAATTAAACCGAATGAGACTATTGATTCTCTTCAGCAGAGTTTAACAATTCAGCTAAATTAGCGGTTGCTTCTTCCGCTGAAATTGTTGTTTGAATCTCATCAGTTGATGGCATTGCGCGTTTACGTAAACGTTCTTTATGGTAAGCATACCCCGTACCTGCTGGAATTAATCGACCAACAATTACGTTTTCTTTTAAGCCACGTAATTCGTCATTTTTACCCGCCACTGCAGCTTCGGTTAACACACGAGTCGTTTCTTGGAACGAAGCGGCAGAAATAAATGATTCAGTTGTTAGTGATGCTTTAGTAATACCAAGTAAATCGTGTAAGTAAACAATTGGTTCTTTATTTTGCGCTTCAAGTTCACGGTTGATAATCTTCAAGCGTGAAACTTCAAGTTGTTCACCTTCAAGTAGACGAGAGCCACCTGGATGAATAACCGTTGCTTTACGTAACATTTGGCGTACGATAACTTCAATGTGTTTATCATTAATTTTTACACCTTGTAGACGATAAACTTCTTGAACTTCGTTAACAATATAACGTGTTACCGCATTAACGCCACGTAGACGTAAAATATCATGCGCAGATTCAGGACCATCAGAAATTACATCACCACGGCCAACTTGTTCGCCTTCAAATACGTTAAGTTGACGCCATTTTGGAATCATCTCTTCATATGGTTCACTACCATCTAATGGCGTGATAATTAAGCGACGTTTACCTTTTGTTTCTTTACCGAATGAAATGATACCATCAATTTCAGCCAAGATAGCTGGTTCTTTTGGTTTACGTGCTTCAAATAAGTCAGCAACACGCGGTAAACCACCGGTGATATCTTTAGTACCTACAGATGCTTGTGGAATACGAGCAAGTGTATCACCAATATTTATTTCAGCACCATCTTCTAACTGTACTAATGCCTTACCAGGTAAAAAGTATTGCGCAAGCATTTCTGTACCAGCAAGATAGATATCATCACCTTTAGCATCAACAATTTTGATGGCTGGACGTAAATCTTTACCAACACCAGTACGTTCTGCTACATCTAGTATCGCAATAGATGATAAACCTGTTAATTCATCGGTTTGACGCGTAATTGTTTGACCATCAACCATATCCACAAAACGGACAAAACCTCTAGTTTCAGAGATAACTGGCATAGTATGTGGATCCCAGTTAGCCACTGTTTCACCCGCATCAACCGCAAAACCATTACCTTTACTTAAAATCGAACCATAAGGCACTTTATAGGTTTCTTTCATTCGACCTAAGTCATCAATAATGGTTAATTCAGCATTACGCGAAGTAATTACTAGTTTCTTATCTGGGTTAGTTACAAATTTAGCATTAGTTAATTTAATACTACCTTTGTTTTTAACTTGAACACTTGATTCAGCAGCCGCTCGCGATGCCGCACCACCAATATGGAACGTACGCATGGTTAACTGTGTACCTGGCTCACCGATTGATTGCGCCGCAATAACACCGATTGCTTCACCTTTATTGACCAAGTGACCACGTGCTAAGTCACGACCATAACATTTTGCACACACACCAAAATCAGTATCACACGAAACCACTGAACGCACTTTAACGCTATCAACAGATTCCGCTTCAAGTAAGTCACATTTACTTTCATCAAGTAATGTGTTACGTGGGATTAAGATATCCGCACTACCTGGTTTTAATACATCTTCAGCCGTAACTCGACCTAATACTCGTTCACGAAGTGGTTCTTTAACATCACCGCCTTCAATAACAGGTGTCATTACCACGCCTTCTAAGGTGCCACAGTCATCTTCAATGACCACTAAATCTTGTGCCACATCAACTAAACGTCGAGTTAAGTAACCTGAGTTCGCTGTTTTTAATGCGGTATCAGCAAGACCTTTACGCGCACCATGCGTAGAGATAAAGTACTGAAGTACGTTTAAGCCTTCACGGAAGTTTGCAGTGATAGGCGTTTCAATAATCGAACCATCTGGTTTTGCCATCAAACCACGCATACCAGCAAGCTGACGAATCTGTGCTGCAGAACCACGCGCACCTGAATCGGCCATCATGTAAATACTATTGAAAGAAGATTGAACTTCTTCCTCACCGTCACGGTTAGTTACTTTTTCAGTTGATAAGTTATCCATCATCGCTTTAGCAACCCGTTCATTAGCGGCAGCCCAAATATCGATAACTTTGTTATAACGTTCACCTGCAGTTACTAAACCAGATTGGAATTGCTCTTGAATTTCAGCAACTTCGATTTCAGCTTCGTTGATGATTTGTGATTTCTTCGCTGGAATTTCCATATCATCAATACCAACTGATACACCTGAACGCGCCGCATAAGCAAATCCAGTGTACATTATTTGGTCAGCTAAAATAACTGTATCTTTCATGCCTAACTGGCGATAACAGATATTTAAAATTTTAGAGATCGCTTTTTTACCCAAAGGTTGATTGATAACAGAGAAGCTCATCCCTTTTGGCATAATTAACCATAAAATTGCACGACCAACTGTTGTATCAACCACCGAGGTGGTATCTTCCCACTCACCTACACTATTACGTTGGCTTTCAGTAATACGGACTTTAACCTTAGCATGTAATTCAACTAGACCTAAACGATACAGCTTTTCAGCTTCTTTAGGACCGGTTAATATCATGCCTTCACCTTTGGCATTGACTTTATCACGAGTCATATAGTAAAGACCTAAAACCACGTCCTGTGAAGGAACGATGATAGGCTCACCACTTGCCGGTGAAAGAATATTGTTAGTTGACATCATTAACGCACGTGCTTCTAATTGTGCTTCTAACGTTAATGGAACGTGAACCGCCATTTGGTCACCATCGAAGTCAGCATTAAATGCCGCACAAACTAATGGATGTAATTGAATTGCTTTACCTTCAATTAGAATCGGCTCAAATGCTTGAATACCTAATCTATGTAATGTTGGCGCACGGTTTAGTAATACTGGATGTTCACGAATAACTTCATCTAAGATATCCCATACAATTGCATCTTCACGCTCAACCATTTTCTTCGCTGCTTTAATGGTTGTTGCATAACCGCGACGCTCTAATTTACCGTAAATAAATGGTTTGAATAATTCAAGGGCCATCTTCTTCGGTAAACCACACTGATGCAAATGTAAGTATGGACCTACAGTAATTACAGAACGACCAGAATAGTCAACACGTTTACCTAATAAGTTTTGACGGAAACGACCTTGCTTACCTTTAATCATATCAGCAAGTGACTTCAATGGACGTTTGTTTGAACCTGTAATTGCACGACCACGACGACCATTATCTAATAATGCATCGACCGATTCTTGTAACATACGTTTTTCATTACGTACAATGATATCCGGCGCAGCCAAGTCTAATAAACGTTTTAAACGGTTATTACGGTTAATAACTCGACGATAAAGATCATTGAGATCTGATGTTGCAAAACGTCCGCCATCAAGTGGAACTAATGGGCGTAAATCTGGTGGCAACACAGGTAATACGTTTAAAATCATCCATTCAGGTTTGTTTTCTGATTGAATAAATGCTTCAATAATCTTAATACGTTTGGTCAGTTTTTTACGCTTAGTTTCAGAATTAGTAGTTGATAGTTCATCACGTAGTGCTTCACATTCCGCTTGCACATCAATATTACGTAATAACTCTTGGATAGCTTCTGCCCCCATGCGAGCATCAAATTCGTCACCAAACTCTTCTAACGCATCTAAATATTGTTCTTCAGTTAAAATCTGACCACGCTCAAGATTGGTCATACCACCATCAAGAACCATAAATGATTCAAAATAAAGCACTCGCTCAATATCACGAAGTGGCATATCAAGTAATAAACCGATACGAGATGGTAATGATTTTAAAAACCAGATATGGGCAGTTGGTGATGCAAGTTCAATGTGCCCCATACGTTCACGACGTACTTTAGCTTGAGTTACTTCAACTCCACATTTTTCACAAATCACACCACGGTGTTTTAAACGTTTATATTTTCCACATAAACATTCATAATCTTTTACTGGCCCAAAAATACGCGCACAAAACAATCCGTCACGCTCAGGTTTGAACGTACGATAATTGATTGTTTCAGGTTTTTTAACTTCACCAAAAGACCATGAACGAATCATATCAGGAGAAGCAAGCCCTATCTTGATAGCATCAAAATCTTCTGTTTTTGTTTGTGCTTTTAGAAACTTTAGTAAGTCTTTCACAATTGACTCCTATGGAGTTAAACCAATTAGATAACTTATTATTGCTAATAAGTTATCCCTATAAATAGAAATCATTTAAGTTAGCAAAAATTACTCTTCATCTAACTCGATATTAATGCCTAGCGAACGGATCTCTTTTAATAGTACATTAAATGATTCTGGGATCGCAGGCTCCATACGATGATCACCATCTACAATATTTTTATACATCTTAGTACGGCCGTTTACATCATCTGATTTAACGGTTAACATTTCTTGTAAAGTATAAGCTGCACCATATGCTTCAAGTGCCCATACTTCCATCTCACCAAAACGTTGACCACCAAATTGAGCTTTACCACCCAATGGTTGTTGAGTAACCAGACTGTATGAACCAGTAGAGCGGGCATGCATTTTGTCATCAACTAAGTGATTCAATTTAAGCATGTACATATAACCTACAGTAACTGGACGTTCAAATTGTTCACCTGTACGACCGTCATACAACGTAATTTGGCCTGAAGTCGGCAAATCACCCAGCTCTAATAAGGCTTTAATTTCTTGCTCTTTGGCACCATCAAACACAGGTGTTGCTAGTGGCATACCATTACGCAAGTTTTGTGCTAAATTCATGACTTCTTGATCAGTAAATTCTGCTACATTAACTTTTTGTGCAGCCCCTAAGCCAAGATCATACGCTTTTTGAATAAACTCACGTAATTTAGCTAACTCTTGCTGTTCTTTTAACATCGCATCAATTTTCTGCCCAATACCTTTAGCAGCCATACCCAAGTGAGTTTCTAGGATCTGTCCAATATTCATACGAGATGGAACACCTAGTGGATTTAATACGATATCAACAGGACGACCTTTATCATCATATGGCATATCTTCAATTGGGTTAATTTTAGAGATAACCCCTTTGTTACCATGACGACCAGCCATCTTATCACCAGGCTGAATTTGACGTTTAACCGCTAAGTAAACTTTCACTATTTTGAGCACACCTGGTTGTAAATCATCACCTTGTGTGATCTTCATGCGTTTAGCTTCAAGTTTTTTATTAAATTCAGCTTTGATCTCTTCGTGCTGTTCAGCAAGTTGTTCTAATTGAGCTTGTTTATCTTCATTTGCAATACCGATTGTTAACCATTTTTCACGTGGTAAAGCATCTAATTTATCAGCGCTGATTCCACCTGAAATTAGTACATCACGAATACGAGCAAATAATGCAGCCTCTAAAATTTTAAGTTCTTCAGTTAAATCTTTTCTTGCCTGTTTAAGTTGCATCTCTTCGATTTCAAGCGCACGTTTATCTTTTTGTACGCCATCACGAGTAAACACTTGAACATCAATAACTGTACCTGAAACACCATTAGGCACGCGCAATGAAGTATCTTTAACATCAGAGGCTTTTTCACCAAAAATTGCACGCAGTAATTTTTCTTCTGGCGTTAATTGTGTTTCACCTTTAGGTGTCACTTTACCGACCAAAATATCGCCACCTTGAACTTCAGCACCGATATAAACGATACCTGATTCATCAAGTTTAGATAGTGCAGCTTCACCCACATTTGGAATATCAGCGGTAATCTCTTCTGCGCCTAACTTTGTATCACGAGAAATACAAGATAATTCTTGAATATGAATTGATGTAAAACGGTCATCTTGTACCACTTTTTCAGAAACTAAAATAGAATCCTCAAAGTTATAACCATTCCATGGCATGAAAGCCACTCGCATGTTTTGACCTAATGCTAACTCACCTAAGTCTGTTGATGGACCATCGGCAAGCACATCGCCACGTTCAACTTTTTCGCCTAATTCTACACATGGAATTTGATTGATACATGTGTTTTGGTTAGAACGGGTATATTTAGTTAAGTTATAAATATCAATACCTGTTTCACCGGCATATATTTCATCAGCGTTAACATTAACCACTATACGTGATGCATCAACATATTGAACTGTACCACCACGGCGAGCAACGGCTGTTACACCTGAGTCAACGGCAACAGCACGTTCCATCCCAGTTCCAACAAACGGTTTTTCCGCTTTCAACGTTGGTACTGCCTGACGTTGCATGTTCGCACCCATTAAAGCACGGTTCGCATCATCATGTTCAAGGAATGGAATTAATGATGCACCAACTGATACGATTTGTTGGGTTGATACGTCCATATAATGAATTTGTTCTGGGCTATATAAGCCTGACTCACCGTTTAAGCGACAAGTCACTAATTCTTCTTTAAAACGACCATCTTCATCAAGATTTGAGTTTGCCTGAGCAATCACAAATTCACTTTCATCAATTGCTGATAAATAATTAATTTCGTCAGTTACAATACCATCAATTACTCGACGATATGGTGTTTCCAAAAATCCATACTCATTGGTACGAGCATAAACCGCTAATGAGTTAATTAAACCGATGTTTGGACCTTCAGGCGTTTCAATTGGACATACACGACCGTAATGCGTTGGATGTACGTCACGTACTTCAAACCCTGCTCGTTCACGCGTTAAACCACCTGGACCTAATGCTGAAATACGACGTTTATGCGTAATTTCAGATAATGGATTGTTTTGATCCATAAATTGAGATAGCTGGCTTGAGCCAAAAAATTCACGAATCGCTGCTGAAATTGGTTTAGCATTAATCATATCTTGTGGCATTAGTGAATCAAGATCACCTAAAGATAAGCGCTCTTTCACTGCTCGCTCAACACGAACTAAACCAATACGGAATTGGTTTTCTGCCATTTCGCCAACACTACGAATACGGCGATTACCTAAATGGTCGATATCATCGACTTCACCGTGACCGTTACGAATAGCGATTAATTTCTTCATTACCTCAACGATATCATCTTTCGTTAAAACGCTTTCGCCTTCAATATCATCACGCCCTAACGAACGGTTGAACTTCATTCGACCAACAGCAGATAAATCATAACGTTCGTCAGAGAAGAATAAATTATCAAATAATCCTTCAGCAGCTTCTTTCGTTGGTGGCTCGCCCGGACGCATCATACGATAAATTTCAACTAACGCACCTAATCGGTCACGAGTTGAATCAACATTTAATGTTTCAGAAATAAATGCACCATGATCTAAGTCATTAGTGAATAAGGTTTCTATTTTTTTATATCCAGCATTGGTTAATTGAAGTAATAGCTCTAATGAGATCGGTGTATTGGCAAAAGCAATTACTTCACCAGTGTCTTCATTAACATAATTTTTAGCAAGAACTTTATTAACAATATATTCAACTGGAACATCAATTTTACTAACTTTATCTTTTTCTAATTCACGAATGTGACGAGCAGTAATACGACGGCCTTTTTCAGCATAAATTTTACCTTTTGATTCAATATCAAATAGTGCTGTATCGCCACGTAAACGCTCTGGAACAAGATCCATTTTTAACTTAGACTTGCCAACTTCAAAAATAGTTTTCTCAAAGAAGATATCTAAAATTTCTTCTGTTTCATAACCTAACGCACGTAAAATAATTGTTGCTGGAAGTTTACGACGACGGTCAATACGAGCAAAAAGATTATCTTTTGGATCAAATTCAAAATCAAGCCAAGAACCACGATAAGGAATAATCCGAGCATTATATAAAACTTTACCAGAAGAGTGTGTTTTACCTTTATCGCTATCAAAGAACACACCAGGACTACGATGTAATTGTGAAACAATAACACGCTCTGTACCATTGATCACAAATGTACCATTGTCCGTCATTAAAGGAATCTCGCCCATATAGACATCTTGCTCTTTAATATCTTTAACTGTTCCTTCTGGCGCATCTTTATCATAAATAACTAAACGTAATTTTACGCGCAACGGTGCTGAGTAAGTGATCCCTCTAATTTGACATTCTTTAACATCAAACACAGGTTCGCCCATCTTAAAGCTCACATATTGTAACTCAGCGTTACCACTATAACTTTTTATCGGAAATATTGAACGGAATGCAGCTTCTAAGCCATATTGTCCTTCTGGATCTTGCTCAATAAATTTCTGGAACGAATCAAGTTGAATAGAAAGAAGATACGGTATATCCAAGACTTGTGGACGCTTACCAAAATTCTTACGAATTCGTTTTTTCTCGGTATAAGAGTAAACCATTAGTTCCTCAACTTGCTTATCTGCTATTTTAGCATGATTAAATATTCATCAGGAATACTACCACTAAATTGATAACACCTGACACCTCATCGAAAATATCTATAAATATCAATTGATTAGGCTTAATAAATATACTATTTCTTTATTACTTTTATTGATAATCTTCAAATAAAAATCTTTAACTTGTTATAGCGCAAAAAGGCTGGAGGTATAAAACCCCCAGCCATTTGCCTCGTTGTCGATAAACTTATTTAAGTTCAACAACTGCACCTGATTCTTCAAGCGCTTTTTTAAGTTCTTCAGCATCAGCTTTACTAACGCCTTCTTTAACTGTAGCTGGAGCTGATTCAACAAGATCTTTAGCTTCTTTTAAGCCTAAACCTGTTGCACCACGAACTGCTTTGATAACAGCTACTTTGTTAGCACCAACATCTTTTAAGATTACATCAAATTCAGATTTTTCTTCTGCTGCTTCAGCAGGACCTGCTGCTGCAACTGCAACTGCTGCCGCTGCAGAAACGCCGAATTTTTCTTCCATCATTGATACAAGTTCAACAACGTCCATAACAGACATTTCAGCAACTGCATCTAAAATTTGTTCTTTAGTGATAGACATAATATAGTTTCCCAAATTTACATTTTTTTAATTGATAAAATTCACAATCAAACTGCCAATTAAGCAGCTTCTTTTTGATCGCGAACCGCTGCAAGAGTACGAACCAATTTGCCAGCTGCGGCTTCTTTCATGGTTGACATCAAGCGAGCTAATGCTTCTTCATAAGTAGGTAATGTTGCTAAGCGATCAATGTTCGCTGCAGTAATTAACTCACCTTCAAAGGCTGCGGCTTTAATCTCAAATTTGTCATTTTCTTTCGCAAACGCCTTAAAAAGACGCGCTGCAGCACCTGGGTGCTCATTTGAAAATGCAATTAGAGTAGGACCAACAAACGTATCTTTTAAACACTCGTATTGAGTACCCTCAACAACACGGCGCAATAGCGTATTACGAACAACACGCATATAAACACCCGCTTCACGAGCAGATTTACGTAATGCAGTCATTTTTTCTACAGTTACGCCACGAGAATCAGCAACAACTGCAGATAGCGCACCTTTGGCGATTTCATTAACTTCAGCAACAATTTCTTGTTTATTTTGAAGATTTAGTGCCATTGGTATTGCTCCTGGATTACACTAGGCAAAAGCCTAGACTAATTTTAACTAGCTACAGATGTAGCTAGCACAATCACGATGAGCAGAATCCTTCTATTATATCTTATCAGGTTCTGTCACCGTCTACGTAGGAAAATTAAGTAGTCAAATTTCAACTACACCTACGGTCTTGGACGGGGTCTGGTTAAGGCCAGACACCAACCGATTTTTTTGTTTAACTATAAAATAATTAAACAGTTGCATTTAATGTTGCTTGATCAATTGCAACACCAGCGCCCATTGTAGTTGAAAGACTAACTTTCTTAACAAAGACACCTTTAGAAGATGCCGGTTTTGCACGTTTTAGCGCAACAAGTAATGCTTCTAAATTTTCTTTAAGCTTATCTGCATCAAAATCAGCCTTACCGATAGTAGTATGGATAATACCATTTTTATCATTACGGTAACGAACTTGACCAGCTTTGGCATTTTTTACAGCTTCAGCAACGTTAGGGGTTACAGTTCCAACTTTAGGGTTTGGCATTAAACCACGTGGTCCTAAAATTTGACCTAATTGACCAACAACACGCATAGCGTCAGGTGATGCAATAACAACATCAAAATCCATTTCGCCTTTTTTGATTTGATCAGCAAGATCGTCCATACCCACTAATTCAGCACCAGCTTCTTTAGCAGCTTCTGCATTCGCTCCTTGAGTAAATACAGCAACACGTACGCTACGTCCAGTACCGTGTGGAAGCACGATTGCGCCACGAACATTTTGGTCTGATTTACGTGAATCAATACCTAAATTAACGGCAACATCAACACTTTCGGTAAATTTAGCGGTTGCAAGTTCTTTTAATAAAGCAATAGCTTCATTAATTTCATATTGCTTAGTCGCATTTACTTTTTCGCGGATAAGTTTAGCTTTCTTAGATAATTTAGCCATGAATTAACCCTCCACTTCCAAGCCCATTGAACGCGCTGTTCCTTCAATAGAACGCATCATCGTTTCAATGGTAGCACCATTCATATCTGCAGCTTTTAATTCAGCGATTTCGCGAATTTGTGCACTCGTTACTTTACCAACTTTTTTCTTGTTAGGTTCGCCTGAACCAGACTTGATTTTAGCTGCTTTCTTTAATAAAACTGCTGCTGGAGGAGTTTTAGTTACGAATGTAAATGAACGGTCAGAATATACTGTAATTACAACAGGAATCGGTAAGCCTTTTTCCATGCTTTCTGTTTTCGCATTAAACGCTTTACAGAATTCCATGATATTAACACCATGTTGACCAAGTGCTGGACCAACAGGTGGACTAGGATTTGCTGCACCAGCTGCCACTTGCAACTTGATGTAGGCTTGTACTTTTTTTGCCATTTTTAGTTTCCTTTGCTCGGGTGCAAACGCCTCTATTAATAATAACTATTAATAAATAGACAGCTCCCCTAAGTTAAATGAGGGCAAAATTATCCTATAACTAAAATAAAAATGCAAGACTTAATTTAATATAGGATAAATCAAAAGCAGGGCAATAGCCCTGTTTTAGTCTCAAAAAACACAAAAATTAAAGAACATTTATTGCGTTAAGTTCTTTAAATGCTAGCTCTAAACGTGCAATTAAAGAATCTTGTCCTTTACGTAACCATACGCGCGGATCATAGTATTTTTTGTTGGGTGCATCAATACCTTCTGGGTTACCTAATTGCCCCTGTAAGTAAGCTTCATTTGCTTTGTAATAATCTAAAATGCCAGACCAGTTTGCCCATTGTGTATCTGTATCAATATTCATTTTGATAACACCATAGCTTACTGCTTCAGCAATTTCTTCAGGTGTAGAACCTGAACCACCATGGAAAACAAAATTCAATGATTTTGCAGGTAAACTAAACTTCTCAGATACATATTTTTGTGAATTATCTAAAATTTTAGGCGTTAATTTAACATTACCTGGCTTATAAACACCATGAACATTACCAAATGATGCTGCAATAGTAAAACGAGGACTAATAGCACTTAAACGCTCATAAGCGTATGCCACATCTTCTGGTTGAGTATAAAGTGCCGAGCTATCCATATGGCTGTTATCAACACCATCTTCCTCACCACCAGTACACCCCAACTCTAATTCCAATGTCATTTTCATTGCAGACATACGAGCAAGATACTGACAACAAATATCAATATTATCCTTTAATGTTTCTTCTGATAAATCAATCATATGAGAAGAAAACAAAGGTTTACCTGTTTTAGCAAAATGAGTTTCACCAGCTTCAAGTAAACCATCAATCCACGGGAGTAATTTTTTAGCACAGTGATCGGTATGAACAATAACTGGAACACCGTATTTTTCAGCCATAAGATGAACATGTTTTGCACCAGAAATTGCTCCTAGAATAGCACATTCTTGACCATCTAATTTTAAACCCTTACCGGCAATAAATTGAGCTCCGCCGTTAGAGAATTGGACAATAACAGGAGAACCTACTTTTGCCGCTGTTTCAATAACAGCATTGATTGTATTAGTATCTACACAATTAACTGCGGGTAATGCAAAATTATTTTCGCGAGCGATTTGAAATACTTTTTGAACATCATCACCAGTTACTACACCAGGTTTAACGACATCAGAAATCTTTGTAGTCATTTTGTTACCTATAAATTTATCTATATAAAAATAAAGGATGAGTCTTTTCCCCATCCTTCCTATTGAACCAATATTACGCTTTTGCTCTAGCCTCTAACATGGCTACAGCAGGCAGTTTTTTACCTTCAACAAATTCAAGAAAAGCACCACCACCGGTTGAAATATAAGAAATTTTATCTTCAATACCAAATAAATCAATTGCTGCTAAGGTATCACCACCACCCGCGATTGAAAATCCTTGGCTATCAGCAATTGCTTTAGCGACAATTTCAGTTCCTCGACGGAAATTAGGAAACTCAAAAACACCTACAGGACCATTCCACAAAATGGTTTTAGCATTTTTAATGATATCTGCTAATACTTCTGCTGATTTATCTCCTAAATCAAGAATTTGTTCATTTTCTTTAACATCTTGAACTGACTTTTCAGTTGCAGTAGCTGTTTCGCTAAATTCAGTTGCAACACGCACATCAGTTGGGACCGGGATTTCACAGTTCGCCATTAATTTTTTAGCTTCAGGAATAAGATCTGCTTCGTAAAGCGATTTACCTACATTATAACCTTCAGCAGCAATAAAGGTATTAGCAATACCACCACCGACAATAATTTGATCAGCAATTTTCGATAAAGAATCAAGTACGGTTAATTTTGTTGATACTTTAGAGCCAGCAACAATAGCCACCATTGGCCTTGCTGGATTATCTAGCGCTTTACCTAAAGCATCAAGTTCAGCTGCTAATAATGGACCTGCACAAGCAACTGGCGCAAATTTACCTGCACCGTGAGTTGAAGCTTGAGCACGGTGAGCCGTACCAAACGCATCCATCACATAAATATCACAAAGCGCGGCATATTTTTTAGATAAAGCTTCATCATCTTTACCTTCACCAACATTAAAACGGACGTTCTCAAGAACAACCAATTCGCCTTCTTTTACATCCACGCCATTAAGGTAATCTTTCACTAAACGGACAGGGAATGACACATGTTCTTTTAAATAATCAACAACAGGTTGTAGTGAAAACTCTGGATTATATTCACCTTCGGTTGGACGACCAATATGAGAGGTAACCATTACTTTAGCACCTTTTTTAATGGCTTCCTCAATAGTAGGTAATGATGCTTTAATACGTGCATCCGAAGTAACCTTACCGTTTTTTACCGGTACATTAAGATCTGAGCGAATAAACAAACGTTTTCCTTTTAGATCAAGATCTTGCATTCTAATAATAGACATGATACTTCCTCTTGTAAAATATAAATAAAATAAAACTTTTACTATTCTAACATAAAATTTCTTTTTAGGTTATAGACATTATTGGTCGAATAGTAAACATTTATTGTAAACTAAAAATAACCAATTATATTTTTTTATACAACAGCATTGACAATAGAAAGAAAATCAGGCATATTCTGCGACCTTATTAATATCTAATTTTTATCTAAACTTGGGAGTTGACTTTGGCTAATATCAAATCAGCTAAAAAACGTGCGGTTCAATCCGAAAAACGCCGTAAACATAATGCTAGCAACCGTTCAATGATGCGTACTTATATTAAAAAAGTTTACGCAGCAGTTGCAGCTGGTGATAAACAAACAGCTGAAGTAGCATTCAAAGACATGCAAACAGTTGTTGACCGTCAGGCGGCTCGTGGCTTAATCCACAAAAATAAAGCTGCACGCCATAAAGCAAATTTAATTAAGCAAATTAAAGCATTGGGTTAATAGCTTTATTTGTGAATTGTTAACTATCATAGTTAAAGAAAAATAACAAAAAGTGGTGTAAACCACTTTTTTTATTTGTATACTAATTATTTATGTAATGTTAATAAAATAGAAGAGAGTCTATTGTGGTTCAGCGTGATTATGTTAGAAAAAAGAGCCAGTCAAAAAAAAATAAGTCACGAAATAAGCCTAATTTAATGATATTTTTGGCTATTATTGTCATTATTCTATTTTCTGCTATTCTCTATTTTGTTACGAATAATACACCTAAAAAAACTGTTGAAGCACCAAAAGCAAAAACTCAACCTCCAACGATAACTCTACCTGAGCAACCTCAAGAGCGTTGGACATATCTTAAAGAGTTAGAAACCCCTAATGCAAACTACTCTTCAACATCAAATTCAGTTGCGAGTGAAAGGCAACAAATCTTAGATAGTTTTATTAATAATACTCAGGCTACTGCATCTTCCTCGAAAGAAAACTCAGTAACACAAAATCAAACAACAAATATAACATCATCGCCAGTACAAACTGTTAACAATAAATGGCTACTACAATGCGGTGCATTTAAAGATAAATCTAATGCTGATACACTAAGGGCTAAGCTTGCAATGACTGGTATTAGTGCCAATATTTCTCCGGGCCAGTTATATCGAGTCACGGTAGGACCATATACCAACAAAAAAGAGGCAGATAAGGCATTAAACTCATTAAATAGTAATGGGATTAATAGTTGTGTCATTTCTAACTAGAAAAAAATGATGAAATCACTTAAGCAAATACAGCTCTTTATGAAAATGTTATGGAATCGTATTAACCATGATCGTCTAACGACCTCATCTGCTGAGCTTGCTTATACTACAATACTTGCACTAGTGCCTCTTATTACTGTTATTTTTTCCTTATTGTCAGCTTTCCCGATTTTTAATGAGGCTAGTCTTTCATTAAAACAATTGATTTATAACAATCTTGTTCCCACAGCTAGTGATTCTATTCAAAATTACCTAGAACAATTCATCGCCAATACTAAAAAAATGACTTTTTTGGGAGTAATTGGCTTAATTGTTACATCACTATTGCTAATTAACTCAATTAATACAACACTTAACCATATTTGGAAGACCAAACGAAAACGTTCCTTCATGTATAACCTAACCATATACTGGACAATTTTAACCTTAGGCCCGATCTTAGTTGGAGCAAGTATAGCGGTGAGTTCTTACATATTCTCACTAAATTGGTTTTCAACAGCTACAACAGACACTATTTTACTTAGTACCCTCCCCTTTATTATTTCTGTATTTGGATTTTGGTTACTTTATAGCATTATTCCGACCGAGTCTGTGCCTTTTAAAGAATCCATGATAGGGGCATTTGTAGCTGCAATATTGTTTGAATTAGGCAAACGAGCGTTTGCGCTTTATGTTACTTCGTTCCCAACATACCAACTCATTTACGGAGTAGTATCATCTATTCCCATCATGTTAGTTTGGATCTACTGTTCGTGGTGTATTATATTGTTCGGTGCCGAGTTTGCTGCAACTTTAACTGACTATAACCAACGAAAAAAACACATTACTAAGAATCAACCTTTACCAGAGTAATTAATTTATGATCGCCTTAATCCAACGAGTAAACCAAGCTAGTGTTACAGTAAACAATAACGTTATTGGACAGATTAATCAGGGGTTACTAATTTTACTCGGTGTTGAACAAAGTGATGACGAACAAAAAGCAATTCGTTTATGTGAAAAAGTATTAGGCTATCGGATTTTTAGTGATAGTGAAGGAAAAATGAATTTAAACGTTAAGCAAGCTAATGGTGAAGTATTAGTAGTTTCTCAATTCACTCTAGCGGCAGACACTAAAAAAGGAATGCGACCGAGTTTTACAAAAGGAGCAAAACCAGATGAAGCTAATAGGCTTTATCAATTTTTTGTCGAACAATGCAGACAACAGATAACGACACAAACAGGTCAATTTGCTGCTAATATGCAAGTATCATTAATTAATGATGGCCCTGTTACATTTTGGCTACAAGTTTAATCACATAACTAAAGCCATATTTAGTTAATATGCAATAACTTATTGAAATATTTAAAACCTCATGACTGATTATCTTTCAACATTTCTTATATTTATTAATCATCAATTGTTAAATTTCGAGTAGTTAAATCAAATGGCGTTAACTGATAAACATAATAATTAAGCCAATTACTAAATAATAAATAAGCATGGCTACGCCATGTAGCTTTTGGTGTTAAATGAGGATTATTATTAGGGAAATAATTAAACGGCATATCAGGATGAATACCTGCATTTAAGTCTCGATAGTATTCATTTGCCAGTGTTGTAGAGTCATATTCAGGATGACCGGTCACAAACACCATCCGCTTATCTGTGGTTGCCATCAAATAAGGACCAGTAATATCCGATTCAGCTAAAATAGTTAAGTCAGTATATTTTTTTATTTTATCTATAGGAAAATCAGCATATCGCGAATGAGGAGCCAGAAAAGTATCGTCAAAACCGCGTGTTAAAATAGCATTGGGTTGATTATTTTGATGCTGATAAACACCGGATAATTTTTGGGTACGAGTAAATTTTGGTAAATCATATAATACATTCAAAGCAGCCTGAACCCCCCAACAAACAAACATGGTTGAAGTAACATGCTCTTTCGCCCATGTTATAATTTCGGTTAATTTAGGCCAATACACAACATCAGAAAAAGCAACCTTACCTAGTGGTGCACCGGTTATAATCAGTCCATCAAAATTCTGTTCACGAATATCATCAAAATCACAATAAAAACTGTTTAAATGTTCGACAGGTGTATTTTTTGATTCTCGTTGATCAATACGCAATAACTGAATATTAACTTGTAAAGATGAGTTAGAAAGTAATCTTAAAAACTGATTTTCAGTCTCAATTTTTTTAGGCATTAAATTTAAAAAAAGAAGCTTAAGAGGGCGAATTTCTTGAGTATTAGCGCGTGATGAAGTCATAACAAATACATTTTCATTACGTAATACATCAACAGCTGGTAATGAATCAGGAATACAAATAGGCATAACAAAAGCTCCTAAAAACAATAAGTTATTTTAAACCTCTAAAATAGACGTCTAGAAATCTATATAGCTAAATATAGTGCGTTTTAGATTATTTGTCGAGATTTTTATTGAGCAATATTCGAGATGAAATTTAAAACTAAATCATAATAATAGATACATATGTTATTAACGATTATAGGCGATAAAAGAACGCCCTATTAAAAAGCCCTTGTATCAGTACGCCAAGTATCAGCAGTCAGCGCTTCACCAAAATAACTATTTATCAATTTTTTAGTAATATCACTTAAAGGAGAGGCTAATACTTCAGCAGTATTGCCATACTCAACAAGATCGCCATTATGCATAACTAAAATATCGTCGCTAATATGCTTCATCATACCAATATCTTGCGTTACATAAACATAAGAAATATTTTGTTGAACTTGTAATGACAGCATCAAATTAACAATCTGTGAACGCATCGAAATATCTAATGCAGCTAAAGCCTCATCAAGAATAATTACCTTGGGTTTTAAAATTAAAGCTCTTGCTAATGCCACACGTTGCTTTTGTCCTGCCGCCATCACTGAAGGATAATAAGAGGCGTGTTCGGGCAATAATCCCACTTGTTTTAATACACTACTAATTAGTTTTTCACGCTCATGGGCATCATAATGGGTATTACGTTTAAGCGGGATTTCTAACAATTGTCCAATACGCAATCTAGGATCGAATGAACTTTCAACATGCTGAAAAATCATTCTAATCAGTTGGCAACGGTGACTATAATCGCCGTATTGAACTTTATTACCATCAATCCAGATATCACCGCTATCAGGTTTTATCATCCCTACTAACATTTTTGCCAATGTCGATTTTCCTGAACCATTTTGTCCAATAATTGCAAGGGTTTTACCTTCATTAAGAGAAAATGATAATGTTTTCACCGCATCAATACGTAAATGCCCCAAAAAACCTTTATGGACTTTAAATTGCTTAGATAAGTTACGTACTTTTAATATTGGATTCATCAAGTATTCCTATTATTTACAGTTACTCATCAGTATTTAACGGAAAATGGCAGGCGAAAAAATGATCTTTTATCGGTATTAATTCTGGTGCCAAAATACATTTTTTTTGGGCATAAGGACATCTTGGACCTAATCGACATCCAATCGGTAAATGTTCAAGTGACGGAATAACACCAGGTAAGGTATTTAACGGACTTTTATGTGGCATCGCTTTGCCAAAATCAGGGATCGCATAAATTAAAGCCTGAGTATAAGGATGATAAGGAGATCTAATTAAATCTTCACTATCGGCAACTTCAACTGTTTGCCCACAATACAGAACATTAATACGATCTGTCCATCGAGTTACCATCTGCAAGTCATGATTAATAAGCAAAATAGTGGTACCCATATTTTGATTCATACTAGCCAGCAACCTAAAAATTTGCGCTTCGGTCGTTGCTTCCATCGCATTTGTCGGCTCATCTGCAATCAGTAGTTTAGGTTGATTAGCCAATGCAATTGCAATCATTACTTTTTGACACTCACCTTCGGTCAATTCGAATGGATAAGATTTTAATATCTCTTTATGATGTTTAATACCAACTCGGTGCAACAGTTCAATAGCACGATTTTTACGCCAAAATAGCCGCTGCCACCAATGCCCTTTAAAGGTTCGTTTTGGTATAGCTTCAATCAATTGTTGACCAATTTTCATTGAAGGATCTAAACAAGATTGTGGTTCTTGGAATATCATCGAAATATTATCACTAATGACTTTTCGACGTTGTTTAGGTGTTAACTTTAGTAAATCAATATTATCAAAATAAAATCGATCAGCAGAAATTTTCCAATTATGATTAGTTACCCCTAAAATAGCTTTAGCGATAAGACTTTTCCCTGAACCTGACTCACCAACTAAGCCTCGAATTTCGCCTTCAGACAACTTCAAATTAACGCGATCAATTGCACGCAAAAGACCATCTGGAGTAATAAACTCAATGGTTAAATTTCGAATGTCTAATAATGCCATAATTAAGTTCCTGCTCGCCGACCATATAATCCAAAGTTAAACAAATAAATAAAAATTATTGTAGCAGACACTGCAATTCCAGGAGATAGAAAGGCTAAATAATTAGTGGCAATAATATCTTTCATTTGAAACATCATCATGCCTAAATCAGGTCGGGAAACATCATTAGCAAAACCTAAAAAAGTTATAGTGGTAAGAGATAAAATGATTGAACCAAATAACGAAACAATCTCGGTCAAATAGATAGGTAAAATATTAGGTAAAATAAAACGATTTAAAATTGAAAATGAAGATAAGCCATCCAATCTATAAGCTGTAATATATGTCTTATTCCATTCATTAATAACGCGTTGATGAATATTGTAAATAAAGCGTGGAGTATAAGATAACCCAACCACCAATAACATATTAGTAATATCATCTTCTAACAATAAGCTAATCACAATCACACCAAGTAATGGTGGTACTACCATACAAAATTTAAAAATGAATAATACAAAAGGACGTATCAACGATATAAAAAACATTAAATAATTAATCAATCCACCAATGACAACCACATAAAATACCACTTTTAATGTCATTGACATAGTTGAACGATAGCCAATTAGCAAATAATTAAAAATATCTTGTCCTTTCGAGTTCGTACCTAATATATGATTGATATCACCATTAAGCCACCAAGCGGGGGGCAATAATGCAGGATAGGTAGGATTTAAATGGGCATGAAAAAACCATTTAGTTGATAATGCGACAAAAGTAATCGCCAATATGCCATAAAAACCAACAATTAAATAGATATTACCATGTAGCCGACTAAAGCATGACTTAATGTTTTTCATTAAACTAGCTAGTCTAAACATAATATTCCTTATGGCGCAAAGGATAAATTGCAATCGCCGAAATTTCGCCTAATAACGTTAATAAACTAATAACCGTTCCACAAGCTAGAATAGCAATCGAAATAATAAAATAATTATGATGATGATAAGCAATCATTACCCACTGCCCAAGTCCTGCTCGATTAAATAAAATTTCAATAACCATCGTTGAAAATAACAGCGTTGTTGTATTATAAGTCAACTGTGGAATAGTGGCTGGGATTGAATTGGGTAACAAATGTCGACGTAAAATTTTAAACGGTGAACGCTCACGAATAATCGCCATTTTTATAAAATTTTGTCTTGATGTGTTTTTTACATTTTGACCGATTAATTGAATGGTCATAATGCTTGGCTGAATAGCTAAAAGAATGATTGGTAAAATTAAATAATGAAATTGCTCAAACAACTCTTGCCATTTAGATGCTTTTGTTGAAGCCAAGATCTCCAGTAAAGAAGTCCCAGTAACTGATGGTGATATGTCAAAATTCATCGATATAGTCCAAGTTGGCGACAGACAATACATAACAACAATAACTAACATAACGATAGGACAAGAATATAATAATAAAGACCCTAAGCGAATCATATTATTCAACCAGTTAATATTACTCAGTCCAAGAAAAATTCCTAAAGGTAATCCAATAAGTAGAGCAACGAATAAAGCAAGGATACAAAGTTCAAATGTAGCCAATAATGTTTGAAAAAAAAGTACTGTTTCCCCCGTTAACAACCTAAATTCACCTTGCAGCAACTGCTTAAAAAAAGAACTATAGGCATCAATAAAACTTAGATTATGAAAGTTAGACATTGAATAAGGAGTAAAATAAACTAAACAGAAGCTAATCTGAGCCAGTACGCAGATAATAAATAAAAACGTTACTATTCTCTTAAAAATATAGATAATCATTATTTATCTTTATCACTATTATAAATAAACAAAACACGGTGACAAACGCTCACCGTGTTTTAATTTATCTATTGATTAATCCGGCATCACCGGTTTACTTGCTGCGGCATACGCATGATCTTGTGCACTTAAACCACCAGCATTACCTTTACCTTCAAAGTGATAATCTGACTCTTCACGTAATTTTATTCCAACGTCAGAAGTTTCATACTCTGGTGCTGGCGCTTTAGCCATTGCTGAAGAAGAATAACCTGTTAATTGTAAATCATGAGTTATCTGATCAGTTCCATCACTAATTTTTTCGCTATCTTCAAAATCTTCTTGAACATATGTAGATAAAGAACTTTTTGACTGTTCATCAATTGTACCACTATCAACACTATGACTATTTACATCTTCGTCATTTTTAACAATAACAGGAACTAAAAGCGAAGGAATAACAGGCACAACAATATTTGGTTCATCATTTACTATTTGGCTGTAATCGACAACAACTCGACCCAATGCCAATTCTAATGATGCAGCAGCAAATGATAACGGCATTGGAGACTGCTTTAATTCCACGTTACGAACACGACGTTTATTACGTTGACCATTCATTCGCAAATGCCTAGATGTGCGACGCTGACGCTTTGATTGATTTTCTGATGTAATATGGTCTTCAGTTTCTTTAGTAACAATAACTGGCAACAACAAAGAAGGAATGATTACTTTTTCTTGCTGAGATTGTACAGTTATATCGGTATTTTTTACACGAACACTTTTAGCTAATACACGTTGTTGACGTCTTGGTTTTGCTTCGCGCTGTTTTGGTTGCACTACTTCATCAGCGACTTTATCTACCTTAATATTATTTGTTGAATTTGACAAATTCGCATTTGATTTAGCTCTACGATTATTATTTCTACTCGGTTCTTTCGCCTCATCAAGAGTACCTGCTGTAACAATATTAGCATTGCTAGCCGCACTACTATTTCGGTTATTACGTTGACGTCGATTATTTGAACGCTGATTATCTCGTCTTTTGGTTGCCTTTGGTTTAACTTCTGGCTCTGGCTCTACTTTTTCTGTAACAAACAACTTACGTAGTTTACCAAATAGCCCACTAAATAAACCTTCTGATTTTTTAGTTTTTGGCGCTGATTTTTCTTTTGGTGCAACAGAAGCTTCAACTTTAGGACCAGATAATACGGCTTGTTCAACAATAACTTCCACAGCTTGCTGTTCATCTTCCTCTTCTTCAAGTTCACGAATCAGTTTTGGAAGATTATAACTTAGTACGTCTGTTTCTTCGCCTCTACGCTTACGGATAACCTTATACAATGGTGTTTCCATCTCTTCGTCGCCAGCAATCACGATTTTGACATCTGGATGCATGCTTTCAATGTTATTAATAGCGCGACGTTTTTCATTAAGTAAATAGCTCGCTATTGGTACAGGAACGATGACATCAATTTGTACAGTATTATCTTTCATCGCTTCTTCTTGAATTAACCGGAGAATAGATAAAGACAATGAATTGTTATCACGAACCGTACCTGTGCCTTGACAACGAGGACAAATATGATGTGTTGCTTCACGTAAAGAAGGACTTAAACGTTGACGGGACATTTCAAGTAAACCAAAACGCGAAATGCGAGTGGTTTGAATACGTGCTCGATCAGTTTTCATCGCCTCTTTTAAGCGGTTTTCGACTTCACGTTGATTACGAATTGGCGTCATATCAATAAAATCAATAACAATCAAACCACCTAAGTCACGCAAACGTAACTGACGCGCAATTTCTTCTGCTGCTTCAAGATTAGTATTAAAAGCGGTTTCTTCAATATCGCTACCACGAATCGACTTAGCCGAGTTAATATCAATCGCAGTAAGTGCTTCGGTGGTATCAATAACAATCGAACCACCAGAAGGTAAACGCACTTCACGCTGAAATGCCGACTCAATCTGCCCTTCAATTTGGAAATGGTTAAATAAAGGCACATCACCATCATAAAATTTAAGGCGATTAACATATTCAACGCGACCTAAATCAGCTAACCGTTTTTTTGCTATCTCAAGCACTTTCGAGTTATCAATTAAAATATCACCAACATCATCACGTAAATAATCACGAAATGCGCGAGTAATAATATCGCTTTCTTTATGAATTAAACTTGGAGCAGGGTGTTTTTTAGCCTCATTTTGAATGGCAGTCCAATAGTTAACTAATGCATCTAAATCTTGTTGCAACTCTTCTTGGCTTTTACCTACACCTGCGGTTCGAGCTATAACACCCATACCTTTAGGTTTTTCGATAGCATCAATAATACGTTTAAGATCCGCTCTTTCTTCGCCTTCTATACGACGCGAAACACCACCAGCACGTGGATCATTAGGCATTAACACTAAATAGCTACCCGCTAAACTAATATAAGTGGTTAAAGCCGCACCTTTTTTACCTCGAATCTCTTTTTCAATTTGGACAAGAACTTCTTGACCTTCTTGTAGATGCTTAATACTACGACGACCAGAAATATTAGATGGGAAATAACTTTCTGCAATCTCCTTTAAAGGTAAAAACCCATCACGTTCCCCACCGTAAGAAACAAAAGCTGCCTCTAAACTTGGATTGATTTTAGTGATTTTACCTTTATAAATATTCGCTTTTTTTTGTTCATGCCCAAGGCTTTCAATATCTAAATCATATAAGCGTTGGCCATCAACAAGCGCAACGCGCAGCTCTTCTTGCTGGGTTGCGTTGATTAGCATTCTTTTCATTATTCTACACTCTTCATTAATCTTAATTAACTTGTAGGTAGAATCTTATTATTGATAAGTGATTATTTTAACAATGATGAATAATGGTACTTAACTAAATATTTTATATACGGTATTCATTATTTTATTTGTGTTATTTTTGTTATTATTTTATGTGAAACCGATACTGCTTAATCAACATCAATATAATACGCTAGGCAAAATATTAAATTAAAAGACACTAAATACTTTGCAAAAAAACTAATTGTATAATTTATTGACATTGTTATTATCGTTAATTTGCAAACCGCTATATTTTACTGGTTTGGCAAATAAACTAAATCTTTATGCAACTGTTTAAAATAAACATATTATCTAATTATAATGATTCTACTTACACTATTTTATTTTGACAAACTGTAATGTCTAACGCCATTGCTGCATTACAAGGATAAAATTATCCCTCTCTATTATTAACGTTTAGGCAAAGGATAGCAAGAAAATTAAACTCGCTATTTTATAAACAATATAAGTATCCATTTTTCTTATTTCTAATTAACCTTTACCAAATTATAAATAACTTATATTAAGTTGCTTAAAATCTTATATTAAAACGACTACTGATCTAAACCATTTTTACAAAACCTTCTCTTAGTAATTACCAAATTAATAAAAAAACATTGATACAATTATGTATAGCCGAATTTAACCGGTATAATTATGATTAAATAACATAATAATCTAAATATGAGATATATTTGTTTATGGACTCTACTGATAAAACTGCTTTACTCCATTTTACAACTCGCTGGATTGAGCAATTTAAATACGCCCCACAAAGTGAAGATCTCCATGCAATACCTTCACCTTGTATTTTAAAAACTGAAAAATTAACAGTATATTGGCAACCTTTCTTATTGGAACCGCCTCGAAACTTAACCATTATTGAACAAGTTATTGGCATTAAATTACACCCAAGTACGCATATTTTTTACGGGACACAATACGCGGGCAATATGACAGCTAAGTTTAATGACACTAATTTAGTTTTGATCCAAGCTTGGAATGATGATGATTTTTCAAACTTAGAACAAAATTTAATTGCTCATTTATCTCAACAAAAAAGATTAAAACGCATACCGACTATTTTTATTGCCTCAACAGATGACAGCACTAAAATTATTTCAATAAACAACTTAACCGGCGAAGTAGTAAAAGAAGATTTAATTACAGGTGAATTAACAACCTTAACTAATGATTTGATTTCATTTTTTAACCAAATTACTGTTTTTCACTAAATATAGAAAAGCAAAACTAAAGAAATTTTTACAAAAACATACTTATAGAATACCACTATCGAAATTGTAACTTACAAAATAATGTGTATATAATGCGTTAACAGTCATTAGATCTGATAGGTGAATTATGTTTGAATATTTAACAGCAGCTCCAGCCGATCCCATTTTAGGGCTAGCCGATCTTTACAACAAAGACGAACGCACTAATAAAATCAATCTCAGTGTTGGTGTCTACAAAGATGAAACCACCAAAACACCTATTCTAGAAAGTGTAAAAAAAGCAGAACACTTCTTATTAACTAATGAAACCTCAAAAAGCTACTTAGCAATTGACGGTGATAATACCTTTAATACAGCAACCCAACGACTACTTTTTGGTCATGAAAATGAACGAGCCAAAACCGCCCAAGCACCAGGGGGAACTGGCGCCTTACGAATTATGGCCGATTTTTTAGCTCGCAGAACAAAAGTAAAACGCGTTTGGATCAGCAACCCATCTTGGCCAAATCATCGTAGTGTATTTCAAATGGCAGGCCTTGAGGTTCGTGAATACCAGTATTACGATCCTCAGACTCACAGTCTTAATTTTGATGCAATGATGAATAACTTAAACTTAGTTGCCTCAGGAGAAGCTGTGTTATTCCATGGTTGCTGCCACAACCCAACGGGTATTGATCCAACCCCTGAACAATGGCAAGCTATCTCGGACTTAGCCTTAAAAAATGGTTGGTTACCACTCTTTGACTTAGCTTACCAAGGCTTTGGACAGGGTTTAGAAGAAGACGTCTATGGGCTACGGTTATTTGCGAACAATCATCCTGAACTTCTTATTGCTAGCTCATATTCTAAAAATTTTGGCTTATATAATGAACGAGCTGGAGCATTTACCTTAATTGCCGCCAATGCTGAAATTGCCGATCGCGCTTTTAGTCAGGTAAAAACCATCATTCGAGCAAATTATTCTAACCCACCAGCCCATGGTGCAAAAATAGTCTCGTATATTTTAAACAATGATGAATTAAAAGAAGAATGGATTGATGAATTAACCAATATGCGCCAACGCATCCACCGCATGCGCCAACTATTTGTGAAAACCTTACAAGATAAAGGTGCTAATCAAGATTTTAGTTTTATTGTCAAACAAAATGGCATGTTCTCGTTTAGCGGTTTAAGTGAAGAGCAAGTTCTAAAATTACGTAGCGATTACGGCATCTATATTGTTAATTCCGGACGTATCAATGTCGCAGGTATGACGTTAGATAACATGTCTAGACTTTGCGAATCGATTGTTCAAGTGCTATAAAAATTGTTGTTTAAGTCACAAGAAAAACACTCAAATAACCAGAGTGTTTTTCTTTAGTATTTAAAATTTGAGATATCAATTAAAAATTCACGAGACCAACCAACCCTAAAATAAATAAATCGAAAGCATGGTACGTACTTTAATGGCAATGTAGCATAATCAGCAAATCATTAGCGACTCAAAAAAAACACAATAAAATCAATAGCTTTTCTGAACGTTTTTTTCAAAAGATTAACTTGTTTAGTATTCCCCTCCTCACTACTCAAAAAATATCCTGATTACTACTTAAGCACAAAAATTACCCTTTTTCATTAATCTTTTATTCCAATTGGTTATATCCATAGACAAACAGATTATTAGACGATCTCCCAATAATTACTAATAATTATTTAATAGAATAATAACCATGATTGAGGATAGTTGGGTGGCGTCACATATTTTAGATTTTTTAATTTTAGGCAATAACTTTGGTACGAGCGAAATGAGGGCGATCTGGTCAGAACAAAATCGCCTGCAAAAACAAGTAGAGGTCGAAGTTGCTTTAGCTCAAGCAGAAGGTGAGCTAGGTGTAATTCCCGCTGAAGCTGCCAATGCAATCATAACCAAAGCCGATGCAACTAAATTATCAATTGAACACATTGCCGAAGAAGCGGCAAAGGCCAAACACTCGTTAATGTCGACCATTAACGCACTACAAAAACAAGTCGGTGATGCCGGTCAATATATTCATTACGGGGCAACCACACAAGATATTGTCGATACTGCAACTGTTTTACAATTAAAACAATCATTTGTTGTCATTGAACGCGATAGCAAACAGGTGGCACTCGAACTAAAACGTTTAGCCAAACAGTATCAATATTTACCCATGGTTGGGCGTACGCATGGCATGCAAGCGCTTCCCACAACCTTTGGCTTTAAACTTGCAGTATGGTTAGATGAATTTATTCGGCATTTACAACGTTTAAGCGAAATTAAACAACGCGTATTAGTCGGTAATATTAGTGGCGCAATTTGTACGTATGCATCAATAGGCAAGTTAGGCCCACAGGTTGAATCGCGTGCGTTAACGTTACTAGGGCTAAATACCCCTAATATCGGTTGGCAAGCGGCGCGTGATCGTTTTTCTGAATATGCATCAGTCATCGCGCTAATCAGTGGCACATTAGGCAAAATAGGCAATGAATTTTACAACTTGATGCGTACTGAAATTAACGAAGTTGAAGAACCCTTCTCAGAGGGAAAAATTGGCTCAACCACCATGCCACATAAACGCAACCCAGCAGCATTAGAAGGTTTAGCCAGTTTGACAGCGCCACTTTTAAAAAGCGTCGCATTAATTCACGAATCAATGAAAGTTGAACATGAACGCGATGCCATGAGTTGGCGTGCAGAATGGATCGCACTACCCGAAATTAACCTTTACATTTCAGCGCAACTACAAACAGCATTAGCGGTACTTAAAGGTCTAAAAGTCAATGCTGATCGGATGTTAGCTAACTTATCACTACAAAATGGCCTGCTGTTATCAGAAAAAGTCATGTTCGAAATTGGTAAGCGATTAGGCAAACAAACTGCTCATCAACTGGTTTATCAAAGCGCCATGAAAGCGTTTGAACAAAATCGACCATTTAAAGATATATTATTAGAAGATCCAAGTTTAAACAAAGAATTTACCGAATCCGAGCTGGATACTTGGTTAGATCCAATTAACTATCTTGGCTCTGCTCCTGAAAAAGTAGCACAAGTCATTCAATATGCTGAACAGTGTGGAGCATTAGCATGAGTTTTCGTTTAATAACTGATAAAGATATTCCAGCTTATCAAGCCCTACTGCATAGTGCTTATCAAGCCACAACTCAATTAGGCATTCATTTTGCCGCAGCAGCAATCAAGCAATCACAGATTGCTGACCATATTGAGTCTAATGCCGTGTATTTATTTGAAAAAGATGGTGAGCTACTATCCACTTTAAGCATTCGCTTTCCGTGGGGCAATAACCCAGGACCTTATGGGTTACCCCATTTAGGTTGGTTTGCAACAGCTCCACGATATAAAGGTCAAGGCTATGGTAATGCATTATGGGATTTTGTTGAACAGCAAATTTTAATTAACCAACTAAAGTTACCTGCCGTCACGTTAGGCACCGCCGCAAATCATCCATGGCTTGCCCAGACGTACATAAATAAAGGCTATAAAAAAATAGGGCAAGCGGATTTAACGTCAGATCATACTACGCTCTATTTTGAAAAAATTTTAAATCATAAAAGCTATACCGAATGGAAAAAAAGGAGTAATAAACAATGAAAAAAATAAGTACACTACTGTCCGCTCTTTTATTAACTAGCCTAACCTTAATTGGTTGTGATAATCAATCCAACCATCAAGTCACAGAGCAAAATATTATTAAAGTGGGTTCTACAGGACAAAGCTATCCAAACGGCTATAAACAAGATGGCAAATTAGTCGGATTTGATGTTGAAGTTACCGAGGCGATCGCCAAAGAATTAGGCTATAAAGTTGAATGGGTCATTGCCGAATTTGGTGGCTTAATGGGACAATTTGATTCTGGGCGGTTAGATACTATAGCCAATGCGGTTGCAATTACACCTGCTCGTCAAGCCAAATATGATTTTTCCAACACCTATAGCTTTTACGGTAGCCAAATTGTGACTCACAAAGATAACGACAATATCAATCAATTATCTGATTTTAAAGGTAAAACTATTGCTGGTGTGCTAGGCTCAAATCATATAAACAATCTAAAAAAAGCCTTTCCTAACAATGATATCACCATCAAGACCTATGAGACACGAGATGGCGCAATGTATGATACGGAATATCAACGAGTTGATGGTTATGTCAATTCAAAACCGATATTACTAGCTGAAATTAAGCGTAAAAATCTACCTTTCAAATTAGTTGGTGAACCCATTACTATTGAGCAAGTTGCTTTTCCATTTAGTAAAGATGAAAAAGGTCAAGCACTGCGTGAAAAATTCAATCAAGCAATCGAAAAGTTACGCACTAATGGCACATTGAAAAATCTGGCAATTAAATATTTTGGCGAAGATATTACCTTATGAATTTTAATGTAAACTATTTTTTAAGTGTGTTTCCGCAGATATTACCTTATCTGCCGGTTACCCTTTTTATTACCATCATATCGATTATGTTTGCCATTATATTAGGGTTAGCGATTGCATTACTGCGTAGCAATAAAATAATGATTATCGATACTATTTTCGCACTGTTTATATCTCTGTTTAGAGGAATACCCTCCGTTGTTTTACTGTTTATTATTTATTACGGGTTACCGCAGATTTTTCCTGTTTTAAAACATATGGGGGCAACAACGGCGGCCATTATCTGCTTTAGTTTAAAATATTCATCCTATTTAGCCGAAATTTTCCGAGCAAGTTTAGAATCGGTCGATCACGGACAGAAAGAAGCAGGGCTAACAGTAGGTTTAAGTAAAATACAAGTTTATCGAGGTATTATACTGCCCCAAGCCATGGTCAATGCCTTACCGAATACCGGTAATATGTTTATCTCATTACTTAAAGATTCGTCTGTCGCCTTTTTTGTTGGCGTGCAAGAACTATTAGCAGCCGGAAAAATGTTAACCGCTAACTCATTCCTCTACTTTGAAACCTATTTAGCTGTAGGTATTGTTTACTGGTTGACTGTTGTTATCTATTCTTGGATACAAAAACAGTTAGAACAGAAACTCACAGCCCCCTATCATCGTTAAGGAGACAAGTTATGATTACAGTATCACATTTATCTAAACGCTTTGCTAATAATGAAGTTTTGAAAGAGATCAACCTAAACATTGAACAAGGCGAAGTGGTTGCAATTATTGGACCTTCAGGATCGGGCAAATCGACCTTATTACGTTGCTTAAATTTATTAGAAAAACCAAACACCGGCACCATTCAAATTGGCACAGCAATGCTAGATGCTAAGCATTATAGTAATAAAGAAGAAACCCATTTACGCAAGCAATCTGCAATGGTCTTTCAGCACTACAATTTATTTAAAAATAAAACCGCATTAGAAAATATCACCTATCCATTAATTGTTGGACAAAAGATAGATAAAAAAGAAGCTGAACAACTTGGCTTATCATTATTAGAACGCGTTGGTATGTTACCTTACGCCACACAATATCCCATAACCTTATCTGGTGGTCAGCAACAACGTGTTGCTATCGCAAGAGCACTTGCAGTCAGACCCAAAGTATTATTGTTTGATGAACCAACATCCGCACTTGATCCCGAACGTGTACACGAAGTACTACAAGTAATGCTACAGCTAGCTAAAGAAAATATCACAATGATTATCGTGACCCACGAAATGGAGTTTGCTAAGTATGTTGCAGACCGAGTTATTTTTATGGCTGATGGCGTAATTGTTGAACAAGGACCGGCAAAATCAATAATCGATAATCCACAAAATGAAATAACACAACGCTTTTTGCGCCAATTAACCGATGAAATCGATTTTGAAATTTAACGATTAAAAACTGACTTAACTATAGCATGAGTTTTTAATCGTTAAAGCGTTAAAAGATGTGATAATAAAAATGTATGCAGATCTAAACCGACCGCAAGCGCACGAATATCTTTCAATAAATTATCCGCGGTCTTTTGGTCACCTACGGCTTTGACCAGCTTCAATGATAATTCTCGCTGACTGTACGGATTTTTTGGCGAACCTTTTGGAATATCAATTCGTTGGTCCAACTTTTCACCTGTACTATTGACAATCTCAACAACAACATAACGTTGATTATACGCTTCAAGATGAGGTGTAAGTTGTATTTGATAGCTTCGTTTCATCTTCTGCATCAAATTTTTTATGCCATTTGCAATAGGTTTTGCTGAAAACTGTTCAAAACTAAGTGGCAACCCTAAAAGAGTTAATGCTAAAACATACTCAGCCGAAAAACGCCCTTGCTCAGCAAGCAAAGGCATTTGATAAATTAACGCTGCATCACTTTGTGGTGGAGAAAAAAAGATAGTGATATTCTCAATCTTATCAACACTAAAGTTAGAATTCCGATAAAGCAATTGCCCCGCATCAGCAATATAAGCAGCAGCTGAACAATAAGAATAATTTTTAAACCATAATCCGGGATGCACAATCTTCCAAGTTTTACCCCAATGACTTAAATCAAAACGTGTATTACCTTGTCCATAAATAGCCAAAAAACCTAATTTATCATCTAAAAAATCCTGATCGGCATGTATACCCGCTCTTAACCACTCAACCGCTTGTATGGCATGTTCGGCTGCTATCCCAGCATGCAAAAACTTAATCGGTGTGCCCATTAACAAACGCATACCAGATGCTTGAGTCGCCGCTAACGTTAATGCTTGCGATAAAAACGATTCATCATAGAGATAACAAATAGCCGCTGTTGCCGCAATCCCGCCCAAAGTAATAGTTGCATGCCAACCTTTTTCATAATGCTGTGGATTAACGCTTTGTCCCAATAAGGCCATCACTTCGATACCAATAACATAAGCGGTTAAAAAACGCCGACCATCAATTTTTTGCTCAGCATTATCTAATCGAACACTGGCAATAAGTGCAGATAAAATAACGGCAGAGGGGTGACCACGAACATCTGAATGTACATCATCATAATCTAAACAATGGGCTTGAAAACCATTAAGTAGCGCGGCTTGCCTTGCGCTAGCTAACTTTTTTTGACCAATTAGCCAAGCTCTAGCATTACCGCCTTCGTCTGCTATCCATGCTAGCAATTTATGAACATCATCTTCATGGCAAGCTTGTAAAGTGCAAGCAAAATAATCAGTTATCCCATTAATAGCACAATCAATAACTTGAGGGTCACTGATTATTGGCGTATTTCTGATTAAAAAACTTAACTGTTGACCTAAATTCATGCAAAACTCTCAAACTAAGCAAAGTTGATAAGCGATTAGTGAAACTAATTTACTTTGGAATAGCTAAAATAACGTATAATTAGCCACAGGTTAAAGATTAAGTAGTTATATTCTAATAACCTAAAATCATAACGTATTCGCCATTGATATAATCATTTTTAGCCATTATTTTATATGTTAAAATGCTTCCTACAAAAATAATCAAATCAAAATTTAACATCTTATTATGTCAACTTGTTATATCGCCTTAGGCAGTAATCTTGAAGATCCATTGTCACAAGCCAATCGTGCAATTGCAGCGTTAAAAAATTTGCCTAACACAACAGTTACGGCTATTTCTCCTTTTTACCGAAGCAAACCTCTTGGTCCACAAGACCAAAATGATTATCTTAATGCCGTCATAGAACTAACGACAAATTTATCTCCGATTGAACTACTTGACGAACTACAATCAATTGAAAAAGCGCAAGGTCGTGTACGTAAAGACAATCGATGGGGAGCTAGAACCTTAGATCTTGATATTTTATTGTATGACAACTTAGTACTAGAAAGTGAAAGGCTCACCGTTCCACACTACCACATGAAAAGCAGAGAATTTGTGCTCTACCCACTATATGACATCAGTCCTAAACTTGTTTTACCGGATAACGATAAGCTGTACGACTTAGTAACTAAATGCCCTAAAAATGGATTAAAAAAGTGGAAATAACTACTTATCTTAATTAATAACATACAGTTGCACTATTTTGCTTATTTTTTACACACAAAAAAATAATAAAAAAAATTTGCCAACAGCTAATTTATTGATATAGTTTACCGCTTGCAAATAATCTGTACTTAAGGGGATTGCTGTGAAAAAGGAACAAAAATTAAATACATCTTCTCTTAGCCTGCTTTCAATTGCGGGGCTTGAGCCTTATAAAGAAAAACAAGGCGAGGAGTACATGAACCCTAAACAATTAAAACATTTTGAATTGATATTAAAAGCATGGCTTACTCAATTACAAGATGAAATGGGTAAAACAGTTTCTCACATGCAAGATGAAGCTGCGAATTTTCCTGATCCAGCCGATCGAGCAACACAAGAAGAGGAATTTAGTTTAGAATTACGTGCTCGAGATAGAGAACGAAAACTGATCAAAAAAATCGAAAAAACGTTAAAGAAAATCGAAACAGATGATTTTGGTTATTGTGAATCTTGTGGCGTTGAAATTGGCATTCGTCGCTTAGAAGCAAGACCAACAGCAGATTTATGTATCGATTGTAAAACACTTGCTGAACTTCGCGAAAAACAGATGGGCATGTAACACCAGTACCATCTATCATTCTCAATTAGACCTATGCACTATATCGGTCGTTTTGCCCCTTCACCATCAGGACCATTACATTTTGGTTCGTTGGTAACGGCGCTGGGGAGCTATCTCCAAGCTAAATCTTGCCTCGGTAAATGGCTGGTTCGTATTGAAGATATCGACCCACCACGAGAAGTTAAAGGGGCATCATCACTGATATTAAAAACTCTTGAAGCACTAAATTTATATTGGGATGATGAGGTTTTATACCAATCATTGTGCAGCGAACGTTACCAAGCTATTTTACAAATGCTCATCGATAATCAACAAGCCTATTATTGTGATTGTACTAGACAGCGAATTCAAAGTCTGACCAATGGTATCTATGATAATTTTTGTCGTGAAAGGCATTTATCTAGTAATAATAAACAAGTTGCGATTCGTTTAAAACAAAATCACCCTATTTTTCAATTTACAGATCAAATTCGTGGCCTACAAACCGTTGAAAAAGCTAGCGCACAAGAAGATTTTATTATTCATCGTAAAGATGGCTTATTTGCCTATAATTTAGTGGTGGTATTAGATGATCATCAGCAAGGCATTACTGAAATTGTGAGGGGGGCAGATTTATTACCGGTCACCGCTAAACAAATCTCACTGTATCAACTGTTCGGCTTTCCTGTGCCAAGCTACTGCCATTTACCGCTAGTACTCGATAACAACGGCAATAAGCTATCAAAACAAAATCATGCCAACCCGATTGATTTAAACAACCTTAAAGCATTAACCGTTCAAGCTCTGCAATTTTTAGGGCAATGTGTACCAAAAGATTGGCAAGATGCCACACAACAGCAACTTTTAGATTGGGCAATACAGCATTGGCAACTGATGAATGTACCAAAACAAAACACCCAATTATCCACCAATATAGGATAAATTAGGCGTAATACCGACATTATGTGCATGTAACAGATGTTTTTCTGGTTTGATCATTAGTGAAGAAAAGATTCTTGCAATTAATTGTTGCTTTTGCGCTGGACTTTGGAGCAAATCACGCAAATCAACGGCGGCATCACCAAACAAACAATAATGCAACTTACCTATTGATGATACACGCAATCGATTACAACTTTTACAGAAGTCTTTTGAATACGGCATAATCAGCCCAATTTTGCCTTGATAGTCGTCATGGACATAAACTTTAGCTGGACCTGATAGCGGATTTTTAGATTGCAATTGCCAACCCTGTGCAATTAGCTGTGTTTCAATCAAACTACCGGACTGGTGATAGCGATTAAACACATCAAGGCTTTCGCCCGTTTCCATAAGCTCAATAAAACGTAACTCTACAGGGCGACTTTTAATCCATGACAAATAATCATCTAAATTATCATTCATATTTTTCATCAAAACGGTATTAATTTTGACTTTTTTTATACCCACTTCTAATGATCTATCCACACATTGCATTAGTTCTTTAAGCTTATCTTGACCGGTAATTAATTTAAATAAATGCGGAGACAGACTATCAATACTAATATTGATCGCATTCAAACCTGCTTGATGCCAATTATGAATATTTTTTAATAAACGAGAACCATTGGTTGTAATGGCGAGTTCTTTTACACTTGGGTAAGCAGAGATCATCGACAAAATATCCATAAAATCACGACGCAAAGTAGGCTCGCCACCCGTTAACCGAATTTTACGCACACCAAGTTCAGTAAATGTTGCAACAACATTATTAATCTCACTAAGCGACAAAAATTTATGAGCCTTGTTAGGTCGATAACCATTGGGTAAACAGTACTGACACTGAAAATTACACAGCTCGGTAATCGACAAACGCAGATATTGAAATCGACGCTGATAATTATCAACTAATTGCATATATTTAAACACCTTATCCAAATCGGGAAGCATAGCCATTTCTGTGCTATACCGCGGCTAATCCACCATATGAATTGAAATATCACTTAGGCAAAAGAGCTTCAGAGTTTGATTCAGTCTAGCATAGACTTTATTTTTTGACTATGAACAAATCGACCTTTACAAGCGACCTAGTTATCCGGAAATGAAGACTTACTTATAGACAAGGTATTAATAAGAAAAATATTTATACATACCTAATATCTTATTTATTATGAATAAATAAATTTACATTATGTTAATTTATGCTATTTTATAAATTTGATTTAATTCATTGACTATATTATAGATTATAATCAGCAACCGGTAATAAACCAAGGAATAGTGTTTAAGTTGTCGCATAGTAGATGTTTTCAATAACAACGTGTTTATAGAAAACAGATTAACTATCAATAAATTATGCAATTAAATCATTCATTTTCAAATGTGCATCGTTTATCTAACAACTTAATCAAAAATAAAATTGAAAAGGAAAATTACTTACCATAATGAATAAAAAAATAATCAAGCTCGCCCAATACCTAACAAACTTAAGCTTATTATTATCTTCAACATTCGCGTTAGCTGATAATGCTAGCCAATATATTACTTATAACAACCTACTATTTGATCGTGATGGCACAGTAATTATTGATAACAGCCAAAAAATTAACTCAATAACATACAAAGATCATTATTGGATTGTGCAGTTAACCAATAGTAGCGATAGCCTCCTCTACAGCAATATAAGAAAGATAGATAATTTTAAATTTGCTTTTGAAAAAAAAGGCGACATATTGAAGTTTAAAACCATTGACACCTTAACTTATCTAGGCGAAGAACGAATAGCCTATTATTATCAAGACACAAAATTATCGGTTGTCATTGATACCGATGGTAATCTAATTACACCCAAAGGGCGTTATTATCTCGAAATCGGCCCCTTCATTAACGGTTATGCCGAAGTAACTACCCCAGAATATGATGAAGGCTATTTAAATCTACAAGGTAAATTTTTTAAAAAACTCCCTAAAACAACACTGACACAAAAAACGCAATCCCAAACCAAACCACAATGCAAAATAATCACATCCGATACAATAATGCAGCTATGTAAAAAAAATAACAGCCAATATCTAGTTAATAGCAAAACAGGCAAAGAAACCGATGTTGGTTCCAAAGCGTGGACGACTAATTTTGATTGCATCCCCAAAAACCTTTCAGCAGGTTATTTTTGGCTAGGCAATTATCAAGATGGTTATCATGTTTATCAAATTTATGATTATGATGGGAAAATGCATTATCAAAATCAGTACTATGCCGTATCGCCTTTATATGGTACAGCAAGTTGGGTACAAGATAGTGATAATTCTAAAAAACGTTTGATTGATATTACGGGCAAAACAATTGGTGAATATAATAATTATACCCTTCTTCAAGTTGGCACAGAAAAACTCTACTATGCCCAAAAAACCACTCCAAAAAATAAAGATAAAAATAGTGATAGTGATAATGATAAACAAATATTATTATCGATCTTTGATGTAAATGGCAACATCTTACTTTACGAAGACATCGTTGGTTCAGAACAAAACAGTCACTGTCATCGCGATGTAAAAGTATTAAAAAATGCAGAAAACAAAATAGTCTGGCCAACAGACTTAGAGCGAGAATGTCTTTTAGATCGTTATATTCAATCAGCAAAAACCGATAACGACAACAGTTATCGACATAAAAAGCAAGAAAGTAAAGCGATTGAAATACCAAAAGATAAAGTTCCCGAAATCAGCCGCTATTTTACACAAATTCAATCCAACAAAAATACCAATCCATTTACATTCGAAAAAGGTGATATTTATCTTACAGGTCCCAACACAACTAAAATTGAAGGTATCGCAGAACTAAGTATACCGGAAGGATATATATATAGTGAAAAATACAACCCATCTAACACAGAACATTGTGACAGGTTTGTCGCGCCAGCTTATGACAATCAAAACCGATTATGTATAAATGTTTATAAACTCGGATTTATTGACTTACTTGAAGTCAAAAAGTTATTTGATGACAAAACCAACATCGAAAATTTAAAAACAAAAATTTCTTCAAGAATAGAAGATTATAAAGAATACAAAGACTATCAAAAATTTGAATGGTTAATCGACCCTGAATTTGATTTTGAAAACCAAAGTTTAAAATTTGGCTATCGATATCACATAGCAGAAAGCGATCAAAACAGAACCAGTCAAATTATCGAATATATAAAATTTGCCAAAGACCACATCATTGTGTTTAAAAACGATTATTACGACGATTATAACGATTTTAAGCCCATGGAATTTGATTGGCTTAATCGCATTAAGGTTTTTGAAAAGGCCGATATCAGCTCGACTTATCCTTGCAGCAAATTATCAATAAAAGACTCGGCATTATCTGCCAATAAATTTATTTATTTAGATAAAGAATTTTGCTTTCCACTACCGATAACCACACTCTTTGAAAAATATCCGACGCAAACTGAATTAAATAGTTACCATGAGTTATTTTCCTTCAGGGAAAACCGATACCCAATAAAAGAGGGAAAAACCTTATGGAATTAATAAAATATCTTCTCAGCACAATAGCTGTAACAATAATCGGACTCACTCTAAATGCGTGTGATGCTCCGCCACAACAAAGCCAATCCGAACTCGAAAAACTGCCCGAGGTTTTTAATTTAACTGAACAACAATGGCAAAACGAAATCCAACAACGATTTGACACCATAAACGGTAATGGCGAACCAATAAAATGCATATCAATAGTAATGACTGCGCCTTATTACATATTTGACAGACGATACGACTCTGACACATTGATCCTATTACAAACGTTAACAGAAGCAGGCTTGCTAACAGAACAAATTGAAATTAGCGGAATGGATAATAATCGCATCGTTTATATCTATAACCTTACCGAAGAAGGCAAAAAATACTATAGAAAATGGCCTAACTTGAGTTCGTCAGGATTTTGTTTTGGCAAAGTGATTGTCAAGTCGGTAACCAAAATAACGCCGTATAGCAATTATATTGAAATTGAATATCAATATGTTATTGATAAATTACCGCCAAAATTAATGCCCAAAAATGAATTAAAAACCGATACCGTAAGGTTTTATTATGATGAACAAACAAAAAAGCTCTATAGCCGTGGTATTGGCTTAATTGTTAAAAACTATTGGGATTAATTATCATGAATCTAAAATATCCACTGATAACTACTTTCAGCTTACTACTATTTGGTTGCAATAATGTAGATTATAAGCAATCGCTACAAGAAACTTTAAGTAGAGAAGATAATCGTGCATTATGTTATTTCCTGCCAAATAACCAAAACATCTTTCCTAACGATGTGTTTTTCGATAAACAAACTGAAATACTCGACCTATTTGTCGATCTCAAATTCTTAAAAACCAAAAACATCACAGCCCAATATTATGATGCCAATACAGATATAACCACCCTGCCTAGATCCCCCACCAAAATTGAAGGATTAAGATATCAATTAACTGAAGAAGGGAAAAAATACTTTATCGGCAGTAAAGGGGCATTCTGCTTTGGTAATATAATCCTAGATAAAATCGAGAAAACTCAAAGCGTCAAAATAGAATATACCAACTACCAAGTCGACTCAGGGAAATGGGTCTATTATTACTATCATTATACGAATATTCCCGCTTGGGCACAGGATAAGCGACTGGAACAATACTATAAAAGAATTTCACTCAACAACGAAATCCTCTTTGATGCAAGAGCAACGTATTTTGACTCAAAAGACACCTACGACACAGGAATTGAACAAACAGATCTCATCACCTTAAAGCATTAACAAAATACAAAAAAATAGCACGGACAAAAAGTAGAAAAGCATACCGTGCTATCACTCACGTTAGCGTATTTATTATTATCGTATTCCGTTTTCATATTAAAAAACATCTTTGCTAGGCAACTATTCTTTGTTTACTTCGTCTTAATTAAGCCAGCACACCATTCACCTATCAACGATGAGCGAGTAAAACACGAAATCCTAAGGATAGACACATAGCCCATGATAGTTGCCAGTGGCTGGATTACCTTGGTAAACTCGTCCGTTATATGCATAGACATAAAACGCACGCGAACCAGTAACATCACTTGTCCAATAAACAGAATTAGAAAAACCAGCACCAGAATAATTTAACATACGCCCCCATTCGCTGAACAAACCAGCATTAATTCGACGCTGGTAATAGCTACCACTTGATGGCGGTGTAGCGCCAACTGAGCCTTGACAATAGCTATTATTGCCACAAACGGCATTGGTGACATCGTTTACTTTTATCATTCGGTAACCTAAACTAGCACACCAAGCGGTTATGTTAGCCGCTTTCGCGGTTCTCAAGCCACGGTTAACAAACCACTTCTGTAAAACAAATCCATATTTTACAACGGTTCTACCACTGCTATCTTTACCTTCTAATTCGAATATTTGGGGTAAAACAGGTATGCCGGCTTGAAGTCGGCCAGGTAAATCATTACTCTGTTCATCGTTAGTGGCTGCAGGACCGGTTAACATGACACGCACACTAGTACCACTCGCATTAGGCGTCATATTGGCGGTTATACCGCCCTGAGTGACAGGAGCCCAAGTCAGCAGCCCACTTCCTCCTATGTCTAAATCAAAGTATAAACCATTAGCCCCCACAGTTGGGAAGTTAAGATTATAAGAATCGGAAGAGGTAGATTGGCTGATAAATCCTTTCCTTGTATCCCACATATCAGCAGGACCAGCAAACCTACCAACACCTTCTTGCAACCCGGGCTTGGCATAACAGACTTTAGCGGATAATGTTGGATTGATGTAATAAGTTACTGTATCGGCAGTAAATATGCTACGGTTAGGCACACCGTACTGGGTAGTTAAACTACCATTAGTGTTACGTAATACTAATTTATAAGGTGCATTACAAATATCTAAGGTATCATTACGAGCAACGGTTTGATTATTTTTATCTCGAATATCAACAGTTAAACGACCTGTTGCGGTAACACCCCTAGTCCCTTGCCCATCGCCATCATCATCCCCCCAATAGTTATACCTTGCATTAACAAGCGAGCTTAGCAGTATAGAGTTTCTTGTTACTGGCATCAACATACCCACATCAGTAAAAGTTTCGTTTACATTAGGCAATACTATTGGGTTTATGAGCGTCGAAAAGTTGGTTGAAGGAGTGATTGTTGTACCGTCAGATAAAGTAATACCTAACAAACTATCAGTCGTAGTTGCTTTGGTTCGGCCACCATCAAACGTAAAATATGGCGCCGAACCATTAATAGCATTGGTAGTATTGGTAGTATTAACTGATAATGCCTGCAAACTGACGGAATATGGTAGCAAAATCAACGACGTTAAAGATATTTTATGTGACAATAAAAAAGTCAACCATAAATGTAACCGTGAATGACGCATTAATCGCAATCGGGGTTTTAAACCAAAACATGACCACTTATTAAAAATTATAACTAAAGTGTGACGACAATTTTTTGTTTTTACATTACAGAGGTTTAGGATAGAAATAAGGTCAACTTTCAAAAGTTGACCAAACAAATACTGAAAAAGATTAAAAAAATAATACCGCCATATACAGCGGTTGTAGCTATGTTGCATAATATCCTATATATCAAGAGTGTTTATCTTATTTGTATTTCTTATAATGATTAGTCTATAAAATATGGATAAACTAATTTTTGATTTACCGCAACCTATTGAGAGTATAGCTTATAAAAAAAAATTGACCACTTCTTTTAGTTGCAAGGCGAATAAATCATAGCAAAGAAGGTTTACATAAAATTACTCATGATGAATAAATTCAATTAAGTTAATGAGATGATGGGGAAATATGATAAATAAAATAGTGTTGGGTGTTTTTTGGGAGGAGATGTTTTTCTTTTAAAAACAGCAAAATAAAAACTTTAATAAAATCAATACCTTTCCTGACCGATTTTTGTGGGGAATTTTTAGCTTTGAGTGGTTTTGAGGGCCAAGTCAGTTGGGGTTTTGATATAACTAAATCAAAAGCCATTCCG